>DASZQQ010000237.1:0-1588 GCA_035549595.1 Caulobacteraceae bacterium | reverse complement strand
AGGGCGTGGCGAGCCTGGGCGGGGCGGGGAACACGGCCTCGATCCAGCGCAGCACGGCCGGCAGGTCGGAGCCCAGCTGCGCCCGCACCCTGGATTCCGCGGCGGCCCGGCTGCGGCTGTCGTAGGTCCGGCCGGGATGCTTGACGTCGCGATTGAACAGCGGACCGTTGACCACGGCGTCCAGCCGCTCGGGGCCGAGGTTCAGGCCCAGGAACGCGTCGAGCTTCGTCAGGACGTAGCCGGGATCCTCCAGGAACAGGCGGCAGTCGAGCGAACGCGCGCGGCAGCCAAGACCCGCGGAGGCGGCCTCCAGGATGTCCATCTGCATGCGCCACACCAGGGCCGCCAGCTGCAGGTCGGTCAGCGACAGCAGGGTCGGGACCGGCCAGGCGCCCACCGGATGTTCGGAGGCCAGGCTGCCGAACAGGTTGCGCACGAAGGTGAAGCCGGCCCCGCCCTGCTTGGCCATCGACAGCAGGAAGCTCTCGCAGCTCGAATAGAGCATGAGCATCGGCCCGGTCGTCACGGCCGCTGCGTCGGGGATCAGGCTGTTGGCGCCGTTCGACGGCTTGACCAGGATCCGCTCGTCCTCATCGAAGCGCCGGGCGAGGAGGCCGAACACCGCGCTTGCGGCGGCCGGATCGGCATGCAGCAGCCCGCGCCGCTTCATGTCGGCCAGCTGCACCAGGGCGCGGGGCTCCTTCAGGGCCAGGCATCGGCCGGGCGCGTCCAGGCAGGCCGAGATCAGGGTCGAGGCGCAGAAGGACGTGTGCCAGATGAAGCCCAGGCGCGGCGGCCGGGTTTCCGGCGCCTCGAGCTGCGTCAGAGGCAGGCGCGCGTCGACCTGATGCGGCTCGCGCCAGCGGTGGTCCAGGAACGGCTCGGCCGACAGGCTCGCGCGGTCGGTTCGCACGAACCCCGCTCGCCCGGAGCCGGGGTCGATATCGTGCAGGAACCACCCGGGAACACGCAGGTCGAGGCCTTGGGGGGAAAGGCCCGACATAGCTCAAAACTCGCCAGTTTTGCGCCGGCGCGAACGACTCGCACCCGCAGGAAGGTCCTTAACATGGCCGAGCTTTCCGGGGTGTGTCCGCCGTGCAACCTTGGCGAGTGAATGCGACTCGGGGCGGACGCGCAGCGACGCAGGGCGGCGCCGAGAAGTCCGCGTCTTGAAACCGACTTGGCCGCGTCGTACGCCAGGGCATGGGCCTTTTCTCTGACCGGCGGGTGATCCTGGGCGGCGGCGGCGTGATCGCGCTGGCGCTAGGCCTGGGCGCGGCCGCCATCCTGGCGGGCCGCGCGCCGCGTCCATCCGGGCCGCCGCCGGCGTCCAAGGGCGGCCTCGTCGTCGAGCAGGGCAACGACGCCTCGACCCTCGATCCCGCCCGGCCTCTGCGCTGCTTCGTCGCCGGCAAGATGGTGGGCGAGATGACCCTGGCGGACTGCGCCAGGAAGAACGGCGTCGCCACCCAGGCCCTGGACCTCGGCGTCGACGCCACCGGCGCCCTGGCGGCCGCGAGCGACGCCGGACCGGTCGTCCAGACCCTGACCCCCGCCGAGGTCCAGGATGCGCCTGCCCAGGGTCCGC
>DASZQQ010000236.1:0-5511 GCA_035549595.1 Caulobacteraceae bacterium | reverse complement strand
CGCCTCGAGGTCGAAGCGCGGGGCGCCGGAGGCGACCTCGTCGAGTTCGGCGGCGGCGCCCAGCAGCGACAGCACGCCGGCGCCGGCCTCGGCGACGGTGTCGAGGCAGGCGAGGGCGTCGTCGGGCAGACGGAAACGGCGCAGGCGCTCGACGGCCGCCAGGGCCGCGTTGACCGGCTCGCGCGCCTCGGCGGCGACCAGGGCCAGCGGCAGGCCCGCGCGGGCCTCCGAGGCCTGGACACGGGCGCGGCCCTTCAGCAGGCCGAGCGCCGTGCCGACGCCTTCGTAGCGGCCAGCCGCATCGACCGCGACGAAGCCGCACAGCAGGGCTTCCGGGGCGTCGAGCAGCAGACGCGAGACGGCGGCCTCGACGGTCAGGTCCGAGGCGATCAGGGCCGGCGGCGCCGACATCACCGAACGGGCGCTGAGTTCGCCCGAGCCCGGCACTTCCATGCGGGCGAGGAAGGAGTCGCGCGGGATCACGCCGACCGGGCCCGACGCGTCGACGACGGCCAGGGCGTGGGCGCTCGGGTCGCGGATGAAACGCTCCAGAACGGTCTCGCACGGACAGTCGGCCTGGACCGGCTCTCGGCGATCGATCAGCTGGGCAAGCGTGTCCATGGGCCTTGGGTGATGCCTAATTGAGCGCACACCATGGAGCACGCCGCTTGCGAAGACGTTAAGCGCAACTGCACGCAACGTCAGCGTGCGGCCGGCAAAGCGAAAGGCGCGCCGGTCGCCCGGCGCGCCTCCCGAAGGTCGAGGACCTGGTTCTTCTTGGATCAGAAGAACTTGTAGTGGACTTCGATGCCGTAGGTCCGCGGCGGCGTCAGTTCGTAGGCGGTGTTGATGCCCGAAACCGACGGCAGCAGCATGTAGGTCGACGGCGCGACCAGGGTGTTGGTGATCGAGGCCCGCCGCGTCGCCGTGGCGCCGTTGGCGTAGCCCAGCGTGTCGAACAGGTTCTTCACGTACAGGATCACCGTGTACTTGTCGTTCTGGGACGTCCAGGTCAGGCGGCCGTCGACCTGGCTCCAGGACGGAGCGCGGTAGTAGCTGCGGTCGAAGATGCTGCCGTACTGGGCCGCGCGCCAGACGTAGCTGACCGAGCCGTTCAGCTTCCCCTGGTCGAAGCGCCAGGTGTAGTTGGCGTTGAACGTCACGCGGTGCGGCGACGAGTTGGGCAGGTGGTTGCCCTTCAGGTTCTGCAGCCGCGAGAAGCCGCCGCCCGAGAGAAGGCTGTAGACGTCCGACGGGCAGTTGCTCGGGGCGCACGAGGCCAGCGTCTGGGTCGGCGTGGCGCCGGCCGCCAGGGCCGCCGGGTCCGCCGGATCGATCGCCTGGCCCTGGGTGATGTGGGCGTCCAGGTACGAGTAGTTGACCAGGATCTGCAGGTCGTTGATCGGCTGCCAGGTGGTCTCGATCTCGACGCCTTTGCTCACCGACTTCGGCACGTTGTAGAGGATCGACGAAGCGACCGACGCGCCGCCGCCGGTAGCCGGCTGCGAGAGCGGCACCTGGGCATTGCGGTAGTCGTAGTAGAAGGCGTCGATGTTGGCCTGGAAGGTGCGGCCGAAGGTCTTCTTCAGGCCGATCTCGTAGGCGTTCACCGTCTCCTTGTCGGTCAGCGGGTTGGCGCCGAGCGAGGTGTCGATGCCGACGCGGAAGCCGCCCGACTTGTAGCCGCGGCTGTACTTGGCGAACACCAGGGTGTCGGCGTCCGGCGTCCAGTCAACGCCGGCCGTGCCGCTGAGGGCCTTCCAGGTGTGGTCGTAGCTGCGGGTCATGAAGCCCGTGCCCGCATCGTAGCTCATGCCGGTGACGCCGGTCGGCAGGGGGCCGGTCCCGAGGGTGCGGGTGACGTCCACCGGGAGCACGCCGACGCCCGGAATGCCACCGATGGTCGGCGCCAGGGTGACGATGCGGATCGATTCGCTGCCGTTCTTGTGGTCGGAGCCGTAGCGGGCGCCGACGGTCAGCTTCAGCGTATCGGTGAACTTCCAGTCGATCTGGCCGAAGACGGCCTGCGAACGGATGTGGAAGTCCGGGCGGTCGTCGTAGATGCGGCGGCCGGGGTCGGACGGATCGGCGACGAGCTGGTGCAGGCCGAGCAGGGCGACGGCGTCATAGATCGTCCCGTCGAGCCGCGACTCCTGCGCCAGCTGCGTGTAGACCGGCTGCTGGAAGGACTCGTTGTAGTAGTAGAGGCCGGCCAGCCACTGGAACGGACCGCGGTCCGTCGACAGGATGTTGATCTCGTGGCTCCACCACTTCTCGATCTCCTGGTAGTTCGAGGAGTAGGCGGTGTGGAACGTCTGCGGAATGCCCGGCGTGGCGACGTTGTCGGTGAGCTGGGAAACCGCCGTGCCGTCGAGGTCGCCGGTCAGGGTGTAGTGGTAGTGCGTGCCGCCGGTGATGTAGCGCACGTCGAAATTGTCGGCGTGGTAGGTCCACTGGTTGGCGATGATCACCGTGTCGTTCAGCTTCACGCTCTGGGGCGTGTCGGCGCAGAAGGTGCGGCGGTTGCTGAGCTGCGGGTTGACCGGGCCGCAGCCGGCGACAACGTTCGACACCGCGCCGGGCGTGGTGTTGTAGCCGAAGCCGGCGTTCTCGATCAGATTGTTGACCTGGGTCGTCTCACCGGTGTGGTACGGCGAGGGCGTCCAGCTGGCCCGGGCGCCGGGGCCGCCGCCCGGGTTGTGCCACTGGATGATGCTGATCTTGCCCCAGGTTTCCAGCTTGTCGCTGAACTGGATGGCCAGCTGACCTTCGACGAAGATCTGGTTGATGACGTTGCCTTCGTCCTTGCCGCCGGTGGCCAGGTTCTTGAACCAGCCCTTGTCCTGGCGCTCCCAGTTGGCGGCGAGGCGGTACTGCACCTTGTCGCTCAGCGGGCCGGACACGGCGCCTTCGAGCAGGGTGCGGGTGTAGTTGCCGTAGGTGAAACGGACTTCCGCGTAGGGGTCCTTGGTGGGCCGGCGCGAGACGATGTTGATGGCGCCGCCGATGGAGTTGCGGCCGTACAGCGTGCCCTGCGGGCCGCGCAGCACTTCCAGGCGGTCGATGAAGATCGGGGTCTCGCCGGCCTGGGTGGTCGAGGTCGAGGCCACGCCGTCCGAGTAGCTGATCACCGAGGAGTCGGCGGTGTGCACGTTCGACAGGCGGCCGACGCCGCGCAGCGAAATCCGGTCCGACTGGCTCGAGTACTGCAGGCCCGGCGTGAAGTTCGTCATGTCCTGGACGGAGTTGATCCCGACCAGGTCGCGCTTGGCGCCCGTGTAGGCCGAAATGGCCACGGGGACTTCCTGCAGGCTCTGTTCACGCTTCTGCGCGGTGACGACCAGTTCGCCGATGGTCGTCTCGGAGTTGTCGGCCGCCGCGGCGGTCGTGGAGGCGGTCGCGTCCGCCGCGAATACCGGCGTTGCTGCGGCGCCAAACGCCAGGGCCGATACGCCAAGAATCAACGCACTCCGCCGGTGCAGAGCAAAAAAGCTCATAGAACCCTCCCAAAAGGCGCCCACGCCCTGGGAGGCGGGTACAACGCCACTAGCAATTCCGCGCTGCTGTAACGCTTTCCGGGCGCGCGTGAGTCCGGACAGCCGTGCCGCCCTTTGGAGGCGCCCGAATGCCCAAGTCAATATGAGCGGGTGTCAGTTATCGTTGATTACTTATGCTGCGGCGCCGCAGTGTTGCGAAGTTGTCTCACCTTGGCGGCGAGAGAACGGCGTTGTGTTTCCAAAAGGTTGATTGGGCGGCCGCGTCAGCCCGCCGTGGATGTTTGCGGCCAATGACTTCGCAAAATGCAGGCGATGGCTGGAGGCCGCAAGCGACCCCAGCCATCGCCCCGACGCGACGTCTCAGTTGGAGCTGGCGTTGGTGACGATGTTGGCGCTGGTGTTGGTGACGATGCTGGCCCCGTCGTTGGAGATGAGGCGGTAGGCGCCGTTGCCGAGCGGCTGCACGCGCCACCAGCGGCCCTGGTAGGCCACGTAGCGCTGTCCGCCCGAATTGGTGCTCGGCAGGGAGCTCAGGGCCACGCCGGTCGAGGCTCCGCCGCCGAAACTGTAGCGAACTCCCAGCCGCTGCTGCACATAGCCCTTCAGTTCGACGTAACTGTTCCAGTGGCCGCCGCCGTACTGGGTGTAGGTGCATTCGCCGCTCTCGTAGTCGCCGTTCGGCCAGCGGCCAGTGACCTCGTGGATGGCCTGGGTGATCCAGGGATCGCGGCACTGGCCGGCGGCGGCCGGTCCCGCGACCGCGACCACCGCGGCGGCGAGACCGATCGCCGCGATCAGCGGCCGTCCAGAGGTGGATGGGAGCTTCATGGATGCGCCTCCTCAGCTTTGCGGAGGAAGGTCACAACGTCGGCCGGACCGCGCCAAGCCGCCATTCGCGGCCCATTCAAGCCTCGTTCACAGCGCCGCCTGCGCGGCGTGCGCCCCTGGCTCGAAGCCGAGCACGGCCGTCTCCAGCTGCGCCAGGGCGGCCGCGACCGGTTCTCGGCCGCCGGCCAGGGCGCTCTCCAGCCGGTCGGCCGCCGCCGCGATCGCCTCGGCGTCGAACTGGGCGGCGAGGCCGGCCAGACGGTGCGCCTGCAGGGCGCTCAGCCTCCCGGCGCGGCCCTCTTCGAGGAGGGTCCGGGCTTGCGTCTGGATCTGAGCCCGGGCGGCCGTGGTCAGGGCGGCCAGCTCGCCGGCGAAATCGTGGCCGGCGTCGGCGGCCGTCGTGAAGGCCGCGCCGATCTCGGAGGTCAGCTCCGCTGCGGAGACCGGCTTGAAGAGCACGCGCCTTGCGCCGCGCGCGACCGCTTCGGCGGCGTGGCCCGCCGAGGCCGAGGCGGTCAGCACGATCAGCGTCGTCTCCGGCCGCAGCCGGCGAAGCTCGGGGATGAGATCGAGCCCGTCGCCGTCCGGCAGGCCGAGGTCGAGCAGGATGAGGTCGAAGGCGTCGTCCGCGCGGGCGCGGGTCTCGGCGCAGGATGCGGCCTCGACGACCGTGTGGCCGAGCCGGCGCAGGAGCAACGCGATGGCCCGCCGGCTCAGCTCGACGTCCTCCACCAGCAGCACGCGCTTGGCGGCGATCGGTGCGGGGACCGCCGGCTCCGCCGGCTGAGCCGTGAAGGCCAGGACGAAGCATGCGCCGCCTTCATCGCCGTTCCGGGCCGTCAGCGATCCGCCGAGCCGCTCGGCGATCCTGTGCGACACGGCGAGGCCCAGGCCAAGGCCGTCGCCGCCCTCGAGACCGCCGCGGTCGAAGGGCTCGAACAGGCGCGGCAGATCGGACTCGCGCAGGCCCGGTCCGCGATCCTCGACCGCGATCCGCACCGCCAGCGCGCCCTCGTGCGGCAGGACGGACAGGTAGACCTGCACGGGCGAGCCGCCGCCGTACTTGCATGCGTTGGACAGGAGGTTGCGGACGACCTGACGGATGCGCGGCCCGTCCGACAGCACCAGGGGCACGTCCGCCGGCAGTTGCAGCCGAATCGGCGGCGCCGCCGGCGAGGTCCTGCAG
>DASZQQ010000235.1:0-3673 GCA_035549595.1 Caulobacteraceae bacterium | reverse complement strand
CTGCCGGACGGCGCCAGCCCGCGCATCATCCTCAACCGCCTGGCCAGCCGCGTGTTCGGCCCCGCCCCGTCGCTGGCCGAGGCCGAGAAGGCGCTGCAGCGCAAGGCCGACGGCGGCATCACCTCCGACTGGGAGGCCGCGGCCGCGTCCGCCAACCTCGGCGGGGCCATCAGCCAGCACCGCCCCCGCTCCAAGATCGTGCGCGACATCGGCGTCCTCGTCGACCGGCTGATGTCGCCGCAGGCCGCCGCCCGCGCGAGGGTCGCCTGATGAGCCGCTTCTCGTTCCGCCGCACCACCCCGGTCGAGCCGGCGCCGCCGGCCGGCGCGGCCCCGCCTGCCCCGCCGGAGCCGGAGAAGACGGCGTCGCCCGCCACCCCGATGCCGATCGCAGCCAAGGTCGCGCCGGAGACCCCGCCGCCCCCGCCGCCGCCCCAGGACGACGGCATGCTCGACATGCGGCTGAAGCTGCACGCGCGCCTGATCGAGGAGATCGATCTCTCCAAGCTCGACAAGCTCGAGGAAGGCGAGATGCGCCGTCAGGTGCGCAAGCTCGTCTCCGACTTCGCCCGCGAGACTCGCATGGCGCTGAACGCCGGCGAGCTCGACCGCCTGGGCGCCGAGGTCTACGACGAGATGGTGGGCCTGGGGCCCATCGAGCCTCTGCTCGGCGACGACTCCATCGCCGACATCCTGATCAACGGCCCGTTCCAGGTCTACGTCGAGCGGCGCGGCGAGCTGGAGCTGACGCCGGTCCGCTTCCGCGACAACGACCACCTGCTGCGCATCGTCAACCGCATCGTCTCGACGGTCGGGCGGCGGATCGACGAGAGCCAGCCGATGGTCGATGCGCGCCTGCCCGACGGCAGCCGGGTCAATGCCGCCATCGCGCCGATCGCCATCGACGGCGCCTCGGTCTCGATCCGGAAGTTCTCCAAGAAGCCCTACAACCTCGACCGCCTGGTCGGGGTCGGGGCCCTGCCGGCCTGCGTGGCCGAGTTCCTGTACGGCGCGGTGCGCAGCCGGGTCTCGACGGTGATCTCCGGCGGCACCGGCTCGGGCAAGACCACCATGCTGAACGCCCTCTCGGCGGCGATCAGCATGAAGGAGCGCCTGATCACCATCGAGGACGCCGCCGAGCTGCAGCTGCAGCAGCCGCACGTGGTGCGCATGGAGACGCGGCCGCCGAACATCGAGGGCAAGGGCGAGATCCGCCAGCGCGAGCTGGTCAAGAACGCCCTGCGGATGCGTCCCGACCGCGTGATCCTGGGCGAGGTGCGCGGCGAGGAAGCCTTCGACATGCTTCAGGCCATGAACACCGGCCACGAAGGCTCGATGGCCACCATCCACGCCAACAATCCGCGCGACGCCATCACCCGCCTCGAGCAGATGGTGGCGATGAGCGGCATGCGCCTCAACCCCGAGGCCATCCGCGGCCAGATCGCCTCGGCCGTCGGCATGATCATCCAGGTGATGCGCCTCTCCGACGGCTCGCGCCGCGTCATGGCGGTGACCGAGATCACCGGCATGGAAGGCCAGGTCGTGCAGATGCAGGACATCTTCGTCTTCAACCGGCTGTCCACCGACGCCGACGGCAAGGTGCGCGGCGAGTTCCGCGCCACCGGCCTTCGGCCCAAGTGCATGGACGAGATGATCCGCCGCGGCATCCAGTACGACACCAACAACTTCGACCCCAGTCGCGCGCTCGCCTGATGAAGAACCTCCACCCCGATCCGGCGATCGCCTTCTACATCCTGCTTTTCGCGGCCGTTTTCGCCCTCGGCCAGGCGCTTACCGGCCTGGTCGGGGTGGGGCGGGCGCGGCAGGCGGTGAACAAGCGCCTGGCCGTGGCCGAGCGCATGCAGGGCGGCCTGGGCGAGCTGGTGCTGGAGCTCAGGAAGCAGCGCGGCCTCGGCGCCGACGGCCGCTCGCTGATCTCCTGGGCCTGGTTCTCCGACCTCGTCATGCGCTCGGGTCTCTCGTACCAGCCGCGCCGCTGGGCGGTGATCGCCGCCGGCGTCGGCCTGACCGCGGGCGCCGCGATCCTGGTCTTCGCCAAGCAGCCGCTGCTGGCCGTGCTCGGCGCCGTGGTGGCGGGCACGGTGCTGCCGCTCGGCTACCTCAACTTCGTGGCCGGCAAGCGCGGCAGGATGCTCGGCGAGCAGCTGCCGAACGCCCTCGAGGTGATCGTGCGCAGCCTCGAGGCCGGCCATCCGGTGCCGACCGCCGTCGCCCTCGTCGGCCGCGAACTGCCCGACCCGATCGGCACGGAGTTCGGCATGGCCTCCGACGAGATCGCCTACGGCTCGACGCTGGAACAGGCCGTGGGCCGCCTCGCCGACCGCTGCCGCCAGACCGACGTCGACCTCTTCGCCGCCACCATCCGCCTGCAGGAAAAGGCCGGCGGCAACCTGACCGGCCTTCTGAAGATGCTCGCCCGCACCATTCGCGAGCGCCAGAAGATGCGCCTGAAGATCAAGGCCGCGTCGTCGGAGGGCCGGGTCTCGGCCTACATCCTGACCGCCGCGCCGATCTGCTGCTTCCTGTTCGTCCAGTTCGCCAACCCGCACTTCTACGGCGACGTGCTGGACAAGCGCCCGGTCCAGATCGGCCTCGGCGCCATGGGCATGTGGATGTTCATGGGCAACATGATCATGCGCAAGATGATCGACATGAGGATCTGAGGAATGGACGCAGGCCTTCTCCAGACCATCCTCACCTTCGCCGCCTTCGGCCTGATCGCCATCGGCGTCGGCGGCGGCGGCCTCATCCTGGCCCGCAACGCCATGACCGGGGCGCGCCGGCGGGCAAGGCTCGGCGGCGAGCTGGCCGTGGCCGGCGCCGGCGGCGGCTCGGGCCCCGCCTTCGCCGGCGTGATCTCGGGCGTGCGGCGCCTGGGCGACCGCATGGCGATCCAGGACCCGGCCCAGATCTCGGCGCTGAGGGCCAAGCTGGTCCAGGCCGGCTACTACAACCGCGAGGCCGTGACCCTCTTCCTGGGGGCCAAGGCGGTGGCCATGATCGCCGCGATCGGCGGCACCCTGGCCCTCGTGCCCTGGGCCCTGGGCGGCGGCGGCGGCTTCCTGGTCATCCTGATCGCGGGCGTGTTCTCGATCGCCGCCCTGCTCGGCCCCGACCAGGTGCTGAAGATGAAGCGCTCGAAGCTCGAACTCGAATACCGCGAGGGCTTCCCGGACCTGCTCGACCTGCTGGTGGCCTCGGTGGAGGCCGGCCTGTCGCTCGACGCGGCTGTGTTCCGCGTCTGCGACGAGCTCATCCGCCGCTACCCGAACCTCGCCGAGCACCTGAAGGTGCTGACCCTGGAGCTGCGCGCCGGCAAGTCGCGCAAGGACTGCTGGCAGGCGTTCGCCGAACGCCTCGGCATCGACGAGGCCCGCTCGATGGCCACCATGCTGCGCCAGGCCGAGGAGATGGGCACCAGCCTCGGCGAGACCCTGGCCGTGTTCGCCGACGACATGCGCTCCAAGCGCATGCTGCGCGCCGAGGAAAAGGCCATGGCCCTGCCGGCCAAGCTGATGGTCCCCCTGATCCTGTTCATCTTCCCCTGCCTGCTCGGCGTCCTCATCCTCCCGGCCGCCTACCGCATCAGCCAGACGATGATCGGCGGGCATCACTAGACTAGAGTCCCTCCCTCCCCTTCATGGGGAGGGAAA
>DASZQQ010000234.1:0-3944 GCA_035549595.1 Caulobacteraceae bacterium | reverse complement strand
GGCTTCGTCAGCCCGGCGATGTTCATCCCGCTGGCCGAACGGCACGGCCTGATCGGGCCGATCACCCAGTGGGTGCTCGACCGGGCCATGACCGAGACCGAGGGCCTCGGCGACATGACCATCAGCTTCAACGCCTCGGCGGTGGAGTTCGCCGACCCCTCGTTCGTCGACGAGCTCAGCGTGCTCATCGCCCGGCGCCGGTTCGATCCGCGCCGGCTGGAGATCGAGGTCACCGAGACCGCGGTGCTGGCCGAGGAGGACGAGGTCCGCCGCAACATGGCCCGCCTGCACGAGCTGGGCCTGAAGATCGCCCTCGACGACTTCGGCGTCGGCTATTCCTCGCTCAGCCACCTGCGGCTCTTCCCGTTCGACAAGCTGAAGATCGACCGCGCCTTCGTCACCGGCTGCGCCGACAATGTGCAGTCCGCGACCCTGGTGCATGCGGTCGTCGCCATCGGCCGCTCGCTGGGCATGAAGGTCGTCGCCGAAGGGGTCGAGACCGAGGCGCAGTGCAAGTTCCTGAAGGCGGCCGGCGTCCACGCCATGCAGGGCTACCTGTTCGCCAAGCCCGAACCCATCGCCGCCCTCCGCGCCCGCCTGGGCGTCGCGGAAGACCGGGCGATGTCGGCGTAAGGCTGGGGACATGTTCCGCCAGGAACGTGTCCCCTCCAGCCGGGCGCACTCAGCGAGAGGGGGACACGAACCCGCCTGTGGCGCGATCATGTCCCCGGCTCAGCTACATCCGGGGCGTCTCGATGGCGTAGCCGCGGGCACGCAGCTGGTCGAGGACGCCGCCCTTGGCCAGGAGCTGGCGCAGGGGGACGACGGCGACGCTCTTGCCGGGCCTGGCGAGGGCCGCGGAGATGGCGTTCGCCGTATCGGCCATGCCGCGGTCGACCAGGGCCGACATCCCCGGCAGCATCGCCAGGCAGCGGTCGAAGCCGCGCTCGGCGGTGAGCGCGGCGCGCACGTCGCCATGCGCCCAGCCCTCGGCGGCGGTGCGGATGCGCCCGTCGCCGGCCTCGACCTCGGTCAGGGCGTCGGCGAGGCAGGCCTGGTGCGCGGCGTCCGACATCACCGTCAGCCCCTTCAGCACCGGCATCACGTCGTAGCCCGAGGCCGCGGTCTGGCGCACGCCATTGCGGCTCGCCAGGTCCTTAACCCGGTCGATCGGCTCGGAGAATGTCAGGTGCGAGCGGCCGCGGAAGTCGCCGCCCAGCAGCACGGCCGCCACCCCGGGCTTGACCTTGGCGTAGCGGCTCTCCGGCTTGCCGAGCCGCGTGCGCGCCGCGGAGAAGCGGGTCTTCAGGGCGGGCGGCAGGGTCTCCTCCATCGGCCGCGCCGAGCGGAACGCCTTGCCGTTGGACCAGAAGAACGCGACCAGCTTCAGCGGATTGGCCCGCGCCTTCGGCGGCAGGATCAGGACCCGCGCGCCCTTCAGGTAGGTCTCGGTGCGCGCCGTGTTCCAGCGCAGGCCCTTGGGGACCAGGGCCGGGGCGCCCAGGATGTAGACGCTCGAGGCCCCGCGCGAGACGGTCCAGTAGGCCGGCCCGGTCGGCGGGCCGTTGACCACCAGCTCCTCGACCAGGGTCGCCTCGGCGTCGCGCGGCGCCGGGGCGGCGGCGCAGAGCGCGAGCGCCGCCAGGACCAGCAGCAGGGGCTTCAGCCTCGGCATGGGGCTTCTCCTTGGGCGCCCTTCCCGGAATCGCGCCTATATTGGCGTCAGAGCCCCGCCATGCCCATCCGCCGTCTCCCGCCCGACCTCGTCAACCGCATCGCCGCCGGCGAGGTGGTCGAGCGGCCGGCGAGCGCGGTCAAGGAGCTGGTCGAGAACGCCCTCGACGCCGGCGCGCGCAAGGTCGAGATCCAGGCCGACGGCGGTGGGCTGACGCGGATCCTGATCGCCGACGACGGCCAGGGCCTGACACGAGAGGAGCTGCCGCTGGCGGTGGAGCGCCACGCCACCTCCAAGCTCGCCCCCGACGACGCCGGCGACTACGACCTGCTGCGTATCGCCACCCTCGGCTTCCGCGGCGAGGCCCTGCCGTCGATCGGCTCGGTGGCGCGCCTTTCGATCGCCTCGCGGCCGAAGGGGCATGCCGAGGCCAACCAGATCCTGGTCGACGCCGGCGCGGTCGGCGCGGTCGGGCCGGCCGCCTTCCCCGGCCCGCACGGGGCGCGGGTCGAGGTGCGCGACCTGTTCTACGCCACGCCGGCGCGGCTGAAGTTCATGAAGTCCGAGCGCGCCGAGGCCATGGCCATCGCCGAGGAGGTCAAGCGCCAGGCCATGGCGCACGAGACCGTGGCCTTCTTCCTCGACCTCGACGGGCGGCGCACGCTGAAGCTGCCGGCCGAGGCGCCGGGGCCGGCCGGGCGCCTGGCGCGGCTGGGGGCCATCCTCGGGCGCGACTTCGCCGACAATGCGCTGGAGATCGACCAGGCGCGCGAGGGCGTGCGCCTCACCGGCTATGCGGGCCTGCCGACCTACAACCGCGGCAACGCCGCCCACCAGTTCCTGTTCGTCAACGGCCGGCCGGTGCGCGACCGGCTGCTGCAGGGGGCCCTGCGCGCCGCCTACGCCGACTTCCTGGCCCGCGACCGCCACCCCGCCGCGGCGCTCTACGTCGACCTCGACCCGACCATGGTCGACGTCAACGTGCATCCGGCCAAGGCCGAGGTGCGCTTCCGCGACCCGGGCCTGGTGCGCGGCCTGATCGTCGGGGCCCTGCGCCACGCGCTCGCCGCCGCCGGACACCGCGCCTCGACCACGGTCGCCAGCTCGGCCCTCGGCAGCTTCCGGCCCGAGCCGTCGGCGGCCGGCTTCTCCGCCTGGCGCTCGGGCAACTGGGCGCCGCAGCCGCGGCCCTACGCGCCGGCGGCCGACCTTCCCGGCCTCGGCGGCGTCTCGGCCCGGGCCGAGCCTGACTTCGCCTGGCCCGGGGACATCGCCCCCGACGCGGGCGGGGTCCTGCCGCCGGCGCAGGTGCGGGTCATGGAGGACGCCACCGCCTTCCCGCTCGGCGCCGCCAGGGCCCAGGTGCACGAGACCTACATCCTCGCCCAGACCCGCGACGGGGTGGTCATCGTCGACCAGCACGCCGCCCACGAGCGGCTGGTCTACGAGCGCATGAAGGCCGAGATCGAGGCCGGCGGCGTCGCCCGCCAGGTGCTGCTGCTGCCCGAGGTGGTCGAGCTCGACCCGGCCGAGGCCGACCGCGTCACCGCCCGCGCCGAGGAGTTCGCGGCCCTCGGCCTGGTGCTCGAGCCGTTCGGCCCCGGCGCGGTGCTGGTGCGCGAGACGCCGTCCCTGCTCGGCGAGACCGACGTCGCGGGCCTGGTGCGCGACATCGCCGACGACCTGGCCGAGAACGGCGCGGCCCTGGCGCTCTCCGAGCGGCTGCAGGCGGTGTGCTCGACCATGGCCTGCCATGGTTCGGTGCGCGCCGGCCGGCGCCTGAACGCCCAGGAGATGAACGCCCTGCTGCGCGAGATGGAGGCGACGCCGCACTCGGGCCAGTGCAACCACGGCCGCCCGACCTACGTCGAGCTGAAGCTGGCCGACATCGAGCGCCTGTTCGGCCGCCGCTGACGTTTTCCGGTCGTGGCCCCCTCGAACCGCCGCTAGGGTGGCGGCCATGCAGATCGGCCAGCCCAGCCTCACCGCCCGCCGCGCCGCCGCGCACCGGGCCCAGCACCAGCGCCTCGAAGAGGGCCGCATCTTCGCCGATCCGCTCGCCGAAACCGTGCTCGGCGACACGCCCGAAGCGGTGTTCGGCGAGGCCGGCGACACCCCGCGCCAGCGCGGCATGCGCCTGCTGATCGCCGCGCGCAGCCGGATCGCCGAGGACGCCCTGGCCGCCGCGGTGGCGCGCGGCGTCGCCCAGTACGTGGTCCTGGGGGCCGGGCTCGACACCTTCGCCTGCCGCAATCCGCACGCGGGCCTT
>DASZQQ010000233.1:0-2578 GCA_035549595.1 Caulobacteraceae bacterium | reverse complement strand
ACCCGCTCTAACTTTCTAGAATCGATCACGCTGGGTTCGGTTCGAATCGATCCGAACCCAGCGTGATCTAGCACCATCATGCTGACGCGCTCGGCCGCGCTTTGACCCGCTCGCGCCACGCGGCCAGGTGCGGTTTGTCCGCGTCGAGCGGCAGGCCGATCCAGTCGGCGAAGTCCACCGTCGAGAGGGCGCAGATGTCGGCCATGGAATAGGCGTCGCCGGCGAGGAAAGGCCGCCCGTCGGCGAGTTCGCCGTCGAGCCAGCGCTGGGCGTTGGAATAGGCCGCGCGGTTGCTCTCGCCGAAGTCCTTGTACTGCGTCAGCAGAGCCGCGGTGCGCGGGTGGGCGTGGCGCCAGAAGTTGCCCACGGGCATCATCAGCTGGAACTCGACCCGCCGGATCCACATGTCGACCAGCGCCTGCTCCAGCGCCGTGCGGCCGAACAGCGGCGGCTCGGGGTGCAGGGCCTCGAGGTAGCGGCAGATCGCGACCGTCTCCGAAATCGTCGTCCCGTCGTCCAGCTCCAGCGTCGGCACCTGGCCCAGGGAGTTGCGCGCCCTGTGCTCGTCGGACTTGTGCTCGCGCTTCATCAGGTCGACCGGCGTCTCGGGCAGGTCCATCCCCTTTTCGGCCAGGAAAACCCGCACCCGCCGCGGATTGGGGGCCGGCATCGGCGCGCCATAGAGTTTCATCGTCTTCTCTCCTCCCGTTTGAAGCAGGCGTAGCCCGGCGAAGGGGCCGTGGGAAAGGGCTCTCCCGACGAAGTCGGGATCGAACCGAACGCCGGATTCGACCACAGAGGACACAGAGGGACACGGAGGTCACAGAGGAGCTGGGACCTCCGTGCCCCTCAGTGCGCCTCTGTGTCCTCTGTGGTGAAAACGGCCTTCGGCCGGGTCACGACCTGCGAGCAGAGGCGGGGCGGCTAGGGCAACTCGATTCCTAGCGCTTCCCGCAGGTGGTCGCGGGTGGCGGATTCGAAGGCGGAGGGCCAGGCCTCGCCGAGCAAGGTGCGGCCGAGCGGGATGAAGAGGCCCGACAGCGCCTGGTTCGCGGCGATCAGGGACTCCCGCGACGGGCCGGGCCAGGCCAGGGCCTCGAGCGCCTCGCGCTGGCCGTCGGTCAGGAAGGCGTTCAGGCGCTTGACGCCGCCGCGGTCGCTGGTGCGGCCGTTGGCCTCGACCATCAGGTCGATGGTCAGCTTGCGCATCAGGCCCCAGCCCTCCTGGGCCACCAGCCACTCGCGCCGACCCAGGGCCACGGGCAGGAGGCCGAGGATGCGCAGGAACTCCTCGGCCATGGGAACCAGGTCCTGCGGCCGCCGCGCAGGCGGCGCGCGCGGCGGCAGGAGGCCCGGCGGCGGCTTGGCGCCCGGCGTCAGCGGCCTCAGCTTCGCGAAGTCGAGTCGCCGCAGCTCCGGCCCGGTGACGAACTGCAGGTCGTAGCGGCGCCAGTCCGGCGTCACGGCGGTGACGATGCGGCCGTAGAGGACCTGGCGGAACACCGCCGCGCCCAGCGGCGACTTCACCCCGCCGTATTCGGCCACGCACGCGCCCAGGTCCTCGTCCTCGACCGCCACGACCACGTCGACGTCGCTGAAGGCGTCGCCCTCGCCGCGCCCGAGGCTGCCCGACAGCCAGGCGCCGTCGACCCGCGCGTCGGCGCCGAGCGCGTCGCGGATCGCCGCGATCAGCGGGGCGTGAGGGTCTTCGGTCACGGCTTCGGCTCCCCGCTCAGTCCTCGGAAGCGCCCATCACTTCCCCACCTTCCACGCGCGTGTAGTCGAGGTGATCGCCGTTCGGAACAGCACCCAGGGTGACTACGATCAGGTTCGTGGGGTTGGCGCCGTACGGCGTCGTGCGGATCCGCAGGGTCGTGCACACGCGCTCGCTCCAGCCGGCCGGGCAACCGGCAGCGATCTCAGTCAGGTTCCGCGGGTCAAGCCGGGTTCGCAAGTTCGGCGGAAGCCGCGCCTTCGCCATCTCCAGAAGGTCACGCACGCCGCCGGGGTCGACGCCGTCCGCCGTGAAGCCGTCCCAGGCCTCGCCCTCCCGGGCGCAACGCGCATCCAGCACCGCCCGGTCGCCCTCGCTCATCGGCAGTTTCGCACCTGGGACGTCGACGATCCGATAGATATGCCGTGTCGACAATTCTGTCGGGTGGACGCCGAGGGTCTCCTGCGCGCGGGGCCCCTCGTCCGGCCGCGGCGGTCGCCACGGCGGCTCCGTCAGGCGGGCGATCACCGCGTTGGTTTCGCAGACCCCCGGGTTGTGCGACGCCCGCCAACGCTCTGCCAGCTCAAGGACGCTGAGGCGATGGTCGCGGTAGATTAGACCCTCGTGAGGCTGCGGCGGACGCATCTGCACGAGGCGGCGGGCGTACTGAACGAGGACCCGGCGGGCCATCTCCTGCGGCGCGGTGCGTTCGGCAAGGGCGAAGGTGATGCGCTCGTCGTCCTTCTCCGCCGCCCTCGCCAGGGCGTTGGAGAGCTGACCGAGTTCGAACACGCCCAGGAACACCAGCGCCAGCGCGATCCGCGCCACCCAGGAACCGGGCATCGTTGACTCTCCCGCGGCAAA
>DASZQQ010000232.1:0-3527 GCA_035549595.1 Caulobacteraceae bacterium | reverse complement strand
CGATGCGGTCCATCAGGGGACCCGAGACGCGCGACTGGTACGACAGCTGGCAGCGCGGCGCCTTGCCGCAGTGGCCGCGGCCCGGCCCGCCATTGCCGCACCGGCACGGGTTCATCGCCGCGACCAGCTGCACCCGCGCCGGAAAGCGCACGTGGGCGTTGGCGCGGGCCACCGTCACCTCGCCGGTCTCCAGGGGCTGGCGCAGGGAATCGAGCGCCTGGGCGGCGAATTCCGGCAGTTCGTCCAGGAACAGGACGCCGTTGTGCGCCAGCGACACCTCGCCCGGGCGCACGCGCGTGCCGCCGCCGGTGAGGGCGGCCATGGTCGCCGAGTGGTGCGGGGCGCGGAACGGGCGGCTGCGCGTCAGGGCCCCCTTGGCGATCAGCCCGGCGATGGACTGCACCATCGAGGTCTCGAGAAGCTCGGCCGAGGTCAGGGGCGGCAGGAGGCCCGGCAGGCGCTGGGCCAGCATCGACTTTCCGGAGCCGGGCGGGCCG
The DNA here is from genome assembly GCA_035549595.1 of Caulobacteraceae bacterium. Classification (GTDB taxonomy): domain Bacteria; phylum Pseudomonadota; class Alphaproteobacteria; order Caulobacterales; family Caulobacteraceae; genus Acaudatibacter. Next base: position 3,030 of record DASZQQ010000232.1, on the reverse strand, counting down.
ACGTAGAGCAGGTTGTGGCCGCCGGCGGCGGCGATCTCCAGCGCCCGCTTGGCGTTCTCCTGGCCCTTGACGTCCTTCAGGTCGGGGACCGGGCCGGCGTCGAGCATCGGCCCCGGCTTCGGCGGGCCCATCACCTGGCCGCCGCGGAAGTGGTTGACCACGGCGATCAGGTTGCGCGGGGCCAGGATCTGGGTCTCGCCGGCCCAGGCCGCTTCCGGTCCGTTCGCCTCCGGGCAGATCAGGCCCAGCCCCATGGCCCCGGCCGCCATCGCCGCCGGCAGGGCGCCGGCCACCGGCGCGATCTCGCCGGAGAGATTGAGTTCGCCCATCGCCGCCCAGCCGTCGAGCGCGTCCGGCGGCAGGACGTTCATCAGCGCCAGCAGGGCCAGCGCGATCGGCAGGTCGAAGTGGTTGCCCTCCTTGGGCAGGTCCGCCGGCGCCAGGTTGGCGACGATGCGCCTGTGCGGCAGGGCGAGACCCAGGCCCGTGAAGGCGGCGCGGATGCGCTCGCGCGCCTCGGCGACGGCCTTGTCCGGCAGGCCGACGACGATCATGCCCTTGTCGCCGCCGACCGTCTGGACCTCGACGTCGACCCGCCGGGCCTCGACGCCTTCGAACGCCACGGAGACCACACGCGCCGCCACGCCCACCCCCCTCAGATCGCGGTTATCCACAATCTGAGCACGCAGCCGTGATCAGTTCAAGAACAAATTGAGAACCTAGCAGGAATCCGTGTCGGCCACATGACCGACCCCGGCAAGCCCAGGTTTAGACCACGCCGCGGATCGCCTCAACCCGGTCCCACAGCCGCGCCGCCGCGTCGTCGCCGCCGAAGCGCTTCAGCTGCTGGGCGCCTGTGGGCGAGGTGACGTTGATCTCGGTCAGGTAGTCGCCGATCACGTCGATGCCGACGAAGAGCAGGCCGCGCGCCTTCAGCTCCGGGGCGATGGCGTCGCAGATCTCCAGGTCGCGGGCGGTCAGGCCCACGGCCTCGGCGCGGCCGCCGCGGGCGAGGTTCGAACGCACCTGGCCGGCCGCCGGGATGCGGTTGATGGCCCCGACCGGCTCGCCGTCGACCAGCAGAATGCGCTTGTCGCCCTTGGAGACCGCCGGCACGAACTTCTGCGCGATCACCGGCTCGCGGCCGATCATGGCGTGCAGCTCCAGGAGGGCGTCGAGGTTGGGATCGTCCGGCTTCAGCCGCACCACGCCCGAGCCGGCGCCGCCGTAGAGGGGCTTGAGCACCATGTCGCCGTGGCGGGCGCGGAAGTCGTAGATCGCCTCGGGGTCCGAGGTGATCAGGGTCGGCGGCTGCAGGCCCGGGAAGCCGGTGACGAACAGCTTCTCCGGCGCGTTGCGCACCTCGGCCGGGTTGTTCACCACCAGGGTCGCCGGGTGGATCTTCTCCAGGAAGTAGGTCGCCGTGATGTAGGCCATGTCGAACGGCGGGTCCTGGCGCATCAGGACGACGTCGAACTCGGAGAGGTCGCGCCGCTCCATCTGGCCGAGGTCGTGGTGGTCGCCCTTGACCGCCCGCAGGTTCAGCGGCCGGCCGCGGGCGGTGACCGCGCCGTCCTCCAGGGCCAGGTGCTCGGGGCGGTAGACCCAGAGGCCGTGGCCCCGCGTCTGGGCCTCCAGCATCAGGAAGAAGGTGGTGTCGGTCTCGATGTTGATCTCCTCGACGGGATCCATCTGGATGGCGACCTGAAGCGGCATGTAATCCCCGGACGTTGGCTTGGACGGCCCAGGGGTCATGTAGTGGCGCCCGGCGGCCGGCGAAAGCGCGTTGCGCGCGGCGGGGCCGGTCTTAGTGCGCCCTTAACCATGGCGCCGGAACCCTCGGCCATGGCCGACGTCCTCGCGCTACCCCCGATCGCCACCGACGGCTTCACGCGGGTGCGGCAGCGCTCGGACAACGACTGCCTGCTGTGCGCCTTCGCCATGTTCGCCGGCCTGACCTACGACGAGGCCGCGGCGCACGCGCGCCGCATCGTCCCGGCGTACGACCCGCTCGCCGCGCCGGCCAGCCACGCCCTGATCCGCCGCATGGGTGAGGACCTTGGCCTGAGGCTGGTGTCGAGCATCTACATGGACTGGCGCTTCCCCGGGATCGTGGGTGTGCTCTCGCGCACGCTGCCGGACTGCGGCCATGCGCTGTTCTGGACCGGCGAGGCGTTGATCGACCCCTCCGACAGCGGCCTCTACGACCGCGCCTGGGTCGACGTCGCGGCCATCGAATTCACCCAGCGCGCCCGCGACCTGGCGGCCCTGTTCGCCCTGGACGCCGCCGCGCCCGCGGCCCCGACCCGGGTGGTGCTGACCGAGTCTTTCTAGGGTCTATCCGGCTAGGGGCTATCCGGCTCGCCGTTCCAGCATGTCCTGGAAGGCGGCGAACAGCCGCCGCACCGCCGGCGATTTGTAAGGGAACAGCTCAGGCGGATCCATGTCGTGGACGATGAGGGCGTTGTCGACCTCGAAGACGAGCAGCCGGCCGTCGGCGGTCTCGGCGCAGTCGATCCCGAAGTAGTCGAGGTCGAAGCGCTGCGTCAGCGCCGCGAAAGCGCGCCGGTGTCGCTGGGCGAAGCCCTGGTCGAAGCCGGCCATCGCCTGGGCTTCCTCCGCGCGGCGGGTCGCGTCGTCGAGCATGCCCGCGTTCAGGTAGTGCACCATCCAGTGGCCCGAGATCGCCAGATGGACGAGGAACGGGCGCCCCTCGACGAAGGCGACGCGATACTTCCGGTAGAGACCGTCGGGGCTGCGGTAGTCGACGAAGGGAGCGATGTAGAAGCTCGCCTCGGCGTGGCCGTCCAGATAGGCCCCCAGCGCCCCGGGGCCGTCGATGCGCTCCAGGCCGCGGCCGGCGTGCGAGCCCACCGGCCGGACAATGATGGGCCAGTCGGCCCCGGTCAGCACTGCGGCCAGCTCGGTGACGCCGTGCGCCAGGGCGGCGAGCACCGCGCGGCCGTGGCGCACCGTCCGCGGGGCGATGATCTCCGCCGCGCCCGCCAGCCGCCCGGCCGCCAGGTCGCG
>DASZQQ010000231.1:0-7810 GCA_035549595.1 Caulobacteraceae bacterium | reverse complement strand
AGGCCGCCTGGTCGGCGCCGCACACGACCTGGCTCACCGGTAGCCACCGCGCCAGGTCCGGGTGCGTGAACATGGCTGTGGAGCGCGCCTCGGCCGGTACGCAGAACGGGAGCAGCATCCACAGGGAATCGATGTGGACGTCCAAGGTGTCGGTCTCGCGCCGCGCGTCTCGGCCGCACCGTGGACAGGCGCAGGCGGCGAAGTCCGGATGCTCCGCGAGCGCGCTGCCGCGGCCGGTCGGCGTCAGATCCTCGGGCAGCTTGACGGGCAGGTCGCGATCCGGGACCGGAACCACGCCGCAGGCCTGGCAATGAACGACCGGGATCGGCGCGCCCCAGCTTCGCTGGCGCGAGATCGACGAGTCGCGAAGCCGGAACCGAACGGCAGGCCGCAGGGACCCAACGTCACCGCCCGCCGGCGCCGGTTCGATCGCCAGCTGGCGCGCCAGCGCGGCGTCGGCCGGATCGCACGCCGGGGCGCCGAAAACCGCCCCTCCGCCGAACCGGAGGTCGACGCTCGGCGTCACCAGCAGAGGCAGCGGCCGGGCCGCCCCCGCCACCACGACGTCCAGGCCGCAGGCGAACGCCGGGATCGCCTCGACGCGGCGCTCGGCGCGATTGAGGCTGCGGCGCCGCTGCGCTTCGATCTCCTGCGCGGCCTCGGAGCGCGAGATCAGCCTCTCCAGGTCGGGATGGTTCGGCGAGATCGCCACGAACGTCGCGCCAGACACGGCCGCGGCGGACGGCGCGAAGACGGTGAGCGCGCCGCCGTCCGGCAGCGCTACCTCGGCCTCGTAGCCGTCGATACGGCCCAGCAAGGTTCGCTGATAGGCGACCGCGGCCTCGTCCCAGCCGGTCAGGGCGGAAAGGCCGGCGTGCAGTTCGGCGGCGTAGGGGGTGATCCGCATGTACCACTGCGGAACACAGGCCAGGCTGGCCTCGCCGCCGCACCGCCAGCAGCGCCCGTCGTCGCTGACCTGGAGCGCGGCCAGAACGCAGTCGCACCGCTCGCACCACTTCTCGACGCCTTCCGCGCGATAGGCCAATCCACGTTCCAGGAGGCGCAGAAAGGCCCACTGGGTCCAGCGGTAGTAGTCCGGATGACTTGTGACGAACGTCCGCGCCGGGTCCGTGGACAGGCCGAGCCGCCGGAACTGATCCGTCATGCGCAGCTGGCACGCCTCGACCCACCGGGCCGGGGGAACCTTGTGCTCCACGGCGGCGATTTCGTTGGGAAGGCCGAAGGCGTCGAAGCCCATCGCCCACAGCACGGAGGCGCCCTCGGCGCGCGCCCGGCGTGCGCAGACGTCGGCCAGGGTATAGCTGCGCACGTGGCCCATGTGGGCCTTGCCGGTCGTGAACGGCGTGCAGGCATAGACGAAGGTGTCGCACCGACCACGCGCACCGGGGGCGAACGCCGCACTGCGCGCCCACGCGTCCTGCCACTTCGCCTCGACCACGGCCGGGGCGTATTCCCGAGGCTGCGACATCCCACGCGTCCTGGAGGACCTGTTCGGAGCCGTCAGACTGGCGCGCCGGTTTCACGGTACGATCTGGCCAGGGTTCACGTCGTTCTCTCGCCCGCCCTTGCGGCTGGTCGCGCGCCCTCCACGGCTCCCTCACGGCGAACTGACGGGCTCGCGGGCGGCCTGTCCGCAGGACGGCAGGGGCGCGTCTCAGTCCGGATCGGATCGCTTCAGCGGTGGCGCTCGCCTTGCAGGCGTTCAAAGTGCCCGAGGTAGTCGTCCCGGCGCAGGGCGGCGATCAGGTCGACCGTTTCCGGCGGTGGCTGTAGCCCCAGTTCCTGGCGCAGCATCACGCTCCAGCGCTCATAGTGGCGAAGCGCCGTGGCGCGCTCCCCGTTGAGCCCGAGGAGGATCAGCAGGTCACGCTGCTCCCGTTCCCGAAACGGGTCGATGCGCAGGATGTTGCGCGTCGCGGCGATGGCCTCGTCGTAGCGGCCGAGCGCGGTCAGCAGTTGCGCCAGCCGCGAGAGCACCTGGATGAACAGCGCCTGGAGCCGCTCCCGCTCCACCAGCGCCCAGTCGGCCTCCTCGCCATCGAGGAAGGCGCCCCGGTAGAGATCCGCGCACGCCTGCAGCCGACCGATATCCTCCGGGCCGAGGGATTGGGACCGCATCAGGTCACGCGCCTGGGCCGCGAACACGACGCTGTCGACGGCCAGGTGGTCGCCGGTCCGCAGCAGCACCTCGGAGCGCTCGAGCGTCAGGCACGGCGCGGCGGACAGCCCGTCGGTCGACAGAACCTTCCGCATACGCCACACCGCCGTGTTGAGCGCCGCGCGCGCCCTCTCGAAGGGCAGGTCGCTCCAGAAGAGATCCTGCAGATAGTCCCGCCTGAACGACTGATCCGCGAACGCGAACAGGAAACTGCCGAGCAGTCGTCCCGAACGGCCGAGTTCACCGCTGCCACGGCCATCGTTGAATCTGAACGTGGCCGTACCCAGCAACTGCACGCTCAGCATGGCTCATCTCTGTCTCTGAACACACAAGCTGCAGGCGGGTTACGAACAATTCCCCTCAAGGTAGCGATGTCGCAGAAGGCAATCTCAGATAGAAGGCATAGCGCCGATCTACTCGCAATGCCAACATCCCGGATGTCGCGCATCGCCGATCCCGAGCAACCCAGCCGCCAGATCGCGTCGTGGCTCCGGCGTCCGGACGCCCGGCAAAGCTTGGGACGCGTTCGATCCAGGCCGATGCGGCCTGGATCGCGCGTGGTGTCGAAGGGGTCGGCGTGCTTCGGGACCGGCGCTGCCAGCCCAGAGGGCGTTTCCTACGCCGCCGGCATCTCGTCGCGAACCTTGCTCAGGATCTGGCCCGACTGCTCCAGGAACTTCTTCACGTTGCGGGCGGCCTGGCGGATGCGGTGCTCGTTTTCGACGAGGCCGATGCGCACATAGCCCTCGCCGTGCTCGCCGAAGGCCACGCCCGGGGAGACGGCGACGCCGGCCTCCTCGATCAGAAGCTTCGAGAACAGCATCGAGCCGGCGGCCTTGAACTGCTCTGGCAGCGGGGCCCAGGCGAACATCGAGGCCGGCGGCGAGGGGATGTCCCAGCCGGCGCGGGCCATGGCCTGGACCAGGACGTCGCGGCGAGACTTGTAGGTCGCGCGGATCTCGTCCACGCAGTCCTGGGGTCCGTTGAGCGCCGCCGTGGCGGCGACCTGAATGGGCGTGAAGGCGCCGTAGTCGAGGTAGGACTTCACCCGGGCCAGCGCCGAGCACATGCGCGCATTGCCGACCACCATGCCGACGCGCCAGCCGGCCATGGCGTAGGTCTTGGAGAGGGAATTGACCTCGACGGCGATGTCCTTGGCCCCGTCCACCTGCAGGATCGACGGCGGCGGGTTGTCGTCGAAGTAGATCTCGGAATAGGCGACGTCCGACAGCACCAGCATGTCGTGCTTCTTCGCCAGGGCCACGGCGTCCTTGTAGAACTCCAGGTCCACCCACTGGGCCGTGGGGTTGGACGGATAGCTGACGATCAGCACGCTGGGCGGCGGGGCGGAGTTGCGCACCGCGCGGGAGACGCCCGACAGGTACTCCTCGGGCGACAGGGCCGGCACGTGGCGGATCACGCCGCCGGCCATGATGAAGCCGTAGGCGTGGATCGGATAGGCCGGATTCGGGCAGATGATCACGTCGCCGGGGGCCGTGAGCGCCTGGGCGAGGTTCGCGAACCCCTCCTTGGAGCCCATGGTGGCGATGACCTCGGTGTCGGGATCCAGCTTCACTCCGAAGCGGCGCCCGTAGTAGGCGGCCATGGCCCGGCGCAGGCCGGGGATGCCCTTGGAGGCGGAGTAGCGGCCCGACTTCGGGTCGCGGGCGGTCTCGATCAGCTTGTCGACGATGTGCTTGGGCGTCGGCATGTCGGGATTGCCCATGCCGAAGTCGATGATGTCGACGCCGTCGGCGCGCAGGCGCGCCTTGATGCGGTTGACCTGCTCGAACACGTAGGGCGGCAGGCGACGGATTCGGTGGAACTCGGGGGTCATGATGGCTCGGGCCGCTCGGATGCGGCGTCTTCAGGAGCTTCAGTTTGGCATGGAACACCTCCACGCGGGAGGCGTCAGGCCGGTTCGCAGATCGTGGTTTAGCGCCCCCGGGGCCTAGCGCGGCCGCGGAGGCGGCGTAGCTCGCGCCTTGGCGCTGTTGACGAAGGCCTCGGTGTCGCCCTCGGGCGAGGTGATCTGCGGCGGCGGCGCGGCCTCGCGCCGGGCCTCGGCGGCGAAGGCGTCGGTGCCGTTCAGGGTGAAGGTCGATTCGTCGCTGGCGCGCACCAGCGCCTGGCCGGTCTCGCGCAGGCCGACGACGTCGCCCTTCCAGGCCGTGGCCGGGCGGATGTCGTGCGGGATCGCCGGGATGCCGCAGAAGGTCGGCCACGGATGCGGCCTCGCCGCCGCGGCCACCAGATCCGGTGGCAGGGGCGGCGGCGCCGCGGGCGCAGCGCACGCCGCGGGCGTCGCAGCCTGCGCCGTCCCCGCGAGCAGCAGGGCGGCGACCGCGAGACTGGCGGCTCCCGTCATTGAAAAGTCGTGCGCGACGGCCTTCATTAGGCGCACGGTCATAGGCCATGATGCGCCGAAGCGGAAGGGCGCAGGGCTGCGGCGGAGGGACCCTTGAATGGCGAAGTCTAGCGCGAAGGCGGGCGGCAAGACCGGCAAGGCCGGCGGCAAGAGCGCCGGCGCGCCCAAGACGAAGGCCAAGGCCGCCGCCCGGACCGAGGCGAAGCCGGCCAAGGCCGCCGAATCGACGTCCGCCAAGGCGCCGCCCCCTCACGCGCCCCCTCCCCCGCCCCATGTCGAGGCCGGCCCGAGCCCGGCGAAGATGCTGGAGTTCCTCTCGCCCGAGCAGCGCGAGTCGCTGGAGCGGATGAGCCTCAACCTCGCGCGCGCGGCCATGACCGCCCAGGGCGCGATCGCGGAGGCGGCGCTGCGCCAGGCCGACCGCCCGGCGGCCCTGACGCCCGACCCGTTCCACGTCGGCCCCGCCCTCGGCGAAGTCATGAGCCGGCTCGCCGCCCAGCCGGACCGGCTGATGCGCGCCCAGGCCGACCTCTTCACCCGCTACATGGACCTCTGGAAGGCGGCCGCCCAGCGGGCCGCCGGAGAAGAAGCCGCCGAGATCGCGACCCCGGCCAGGGGCGACAAGCGTTTCCTCGACCCGGACTGGACGTCCAATCCGGTGTTCGACGTGATCAAGCAGTCGTACCTGATCACCTCGGACTGGCTGAACGACCTCGTCGGCGGCGTCGACGGCATCGAGCCGCTGACCAAGCGCCGGGTCGAGTTCTTCACCCGCATGCTGACCGACGCGCTCGCCCCCTCGAACTTCCTGCTGTCGAACCCGGCCGCGATCCGCGAGGCTGTGGCGACCCAGGGCGCCAGCATCGCCAAGGGCATGGAGAACTTCGCCGCCGACCTGGAGCGCGGCGGCGGCCAGCTGTCGATCAGCCAGACCGACTTCGCCCAGTTCGAGGTCGGCCGGAACGTCGCCACCGCGCCGGGCAAGGTGATCTTCCAGAACGAGATCATCCAGATCCTGCAGTTCGAACCCACCACCGAGACGGTGTGCGAGATCCCGCTGCTGATCTTCCCGCCGTGGATCAACAAGTTCTACATCCTGGACCTGCGGCCCGAGAACTCGATGATCCGCTGGCTGACGAGCCAGGGGATCACGGTGTTCGTCACCTCCTGGGTCAACCCGGACCAGCGCCTGGCGGCCAAGACGTTCGAGGACTACCTGCACGAGGGCGTCTACGCCGCCGTCGAGGCCGTGACGCGCCAGGCCGGCGTCGATCGAGTGAACACGGTCGGCTACTGCATCGGCGGCACCCTGCTGTCCTGCGCCCTGGCGCACATGGCCGTGCGCGGAGACGACCGCATCGCCTCGGCCACCTTCTTCGCCGCCCAGCAGGACTTCTCCGAGGCCGGCGACCTCCTGATCTTCACCAACGAGGAGTGGCTGAAGGACCTGGAGGGCAAGATGGACGCCAGCGGCGGCGTCCTGCCCGGCCAGGTGATGGCCGACACCTTCAACGCCCTGCGCTCCAACGACCTGATCTGGAGCTTCTTCGTCTCCAACTACCTGATGGGCAAGGAGCCGAAGCCGTTCGACCTCTTGTTCTGGAACTCCGACCAGACGCGGATGCCCAAGACCCTGCACCTGTTCTACCTGCGCAAGTTCTACGGCGAGAACGCCCTGGCCAGGGGCGAGCTGGTGGTCGACAACGTGCGCATGGACCTCTCGGCGGTGAAGGTCCCGGTCTATGTGCAGTCCTCGCGCGAGGACCACATCGCCCCCTACCGCTCGGTCTACAAGGGCGCGAAGCTGTTCGGCGGGCCGGTGACCTTCACCATGGCCGGCTCGGGCCACATCGCCGGCGTGATCAACGCCCCGGCGGCGCACAAGTACCAGCACTGGACCAACCCGGCCCTGCCGCCGACGGTCGAGGAGTGGATGGCCGGCGCCGTCGAGCACCCGGGCTCGTGGTGGCCGCACTGGGCCGAGTGGCTGAAGGCCCGCTCCGGCGGCCAGGTCAAGGCGCGCGACCCGTCCAAGGGCCCGCTGAAGCCGCTCGAGGACGCGCCGGGCAGCTTCGTGAAGGTGAAGTCCTAGGGAGCGCTGCCCCCCCGCTCTCCCTCGCGAAAGCGAGGGCCCAGGGGTTTTATCGGAGGGCGCCGGCCTTGCAGAAAAAGCCTGGGCCCTCGCTTGCGCGAGGGAGAGCGGAAACGGGGGTGGGACCCTGACTTAGGGGAGCGCCCCCTACTCGTCCTCGGCGCAGTCCTTGATCGCCCCGTCGGGCGCGGGGAAGCGGGAGGTCCAGTCGGCTTCGAAGGCCTTGCGGTCGCGGCTCATGTCCTGGCCGTCGGCGGCCTCCATCTCGCCGCGGAAGGCGTAGGCCTTGCCCGGCCGGCCGTGCTTCGGGGCCTCGAAGAAGACCTCAATCGTCGCCGTGTCGCGGCGGTTCTTCGGGTGCGCCAGCGTCACCGTCGCCTGCGCGCACCAGTCGCTGCCCTGGTCGATGCCCGGGCCGACGATCTCGCACGGCCCGCCCGTCCAGGTAATGGCCCTGGCGTTGGTCCCGGTCAGGGCCTTCAGCCAGGTCTCGACGGTGCGCTTGTCGCAGCGGTCCTCGTCATAGTCGATGGCGCCGACCGGCGTCGTCCGCGCCGCCGCCGCCAGGGCGGCGTTGGCGACGCCCCTGGTCATGGCGCCCTTGGCCGGCGGGGCCTTGGCCACGGCCGACGCGGCCGCCAGCGAGAGCAGAAGGACGATCGGGATGGCCTTGCGCATGCGCCAAGCTTAGCCGGCGAGCGGCCCGAAGTCAGGCCGGCACGAACTTCAGGGCGACGCCGTTGTTGCAATAGCGCAGGCCCGTCGGGCGCGGACCGTCGTCGAACACGTGTCCCTGGTGCCCCAGGCAGCGCGCGCAGTGGTACTCCGTGCGCGGAATGCCGATCCGGTAGTCGGTCTTCTTGCCGAGGGCGCCGGCGATGGCGGTGTAGAAGCTGGGCCAGCCGGTGCCGCTGTCGAACTTCCAGTCGGACTTGAACAGCGGCAGGCCGCAGCCCAGGCAGACGAAGGTCCCGCGTCGGTGCTCGTTGTTCAGCGGGCTCGAGAACGGCGCCTCGGTGTCCTCTTCGCGCAGCACGCCGAACGAGGCGGGCGGCAGGCGCTTCCTCCAGTCGGCGGCGGTCAGCTTGCGGAACGGCGAGGCGGCGTAGGGTTCGGCGGCGAGCGCGGGGCCGCAGGCGGCGAGGCCGGCGGCGGCCAGCAGGACGAAGCG
>DASZQQ010000230.1:0-6147 GCA_035549595.1 Caulobacteraceae bacterium | reverse complement strand
GCGAGGGCCAGGCGCCACGAGAGCCGGATCGACGGCCGGCGGCCGCGATACGCCGGCGTGCAGGAACCCCAGCGCGCCTTGGCGTCCGCGGTCGCCACGCTGGGGACCGGAACCGCCAGGGCGTCGCAATGGACGGCCACGCGCTCGCGGAACACTCGGTCGGCCTCGCGGCGGATCACCCGGCCCGCGATCCAGAGGTCCAGCCCCTCACGGCCGCAGCCGACGATCCGCGCCGGCTCGAGCAGGGTGGCGGGCAGCAGCCGAGCCCGCCCGGCCCCCGGCTCCAGGCGGCAGGGCTGGCCGAACAGCATCACGGTATCGTCGGCGACCAGGGAGGCCTGGTCCGGCAGGCTCTCCAGCTGGGCGGCGACCCAGGCCCTCTGGCCCTGGGCGAACTGGGCCGCGTCGGCAAGCCGGCGGGGCGAGGGGGCGATGGCCAGGACCTCGCGCGCCACGCGGTCGACCCTCAGCGACACCCGCCGCGCCCGCGCGCTGACCTTCAGGCGTACGGGCCGGCCGCCGACGTCGAGAAGTTGGCCGTCCTTCAGCGGCGGCGCCCGGAAAAGACTCATGATCTGGGAAGGCTAGGCCCCGAATCGGGCCTCACAAAGCCCTCTCGTTGCGGGCGATGAAGTCGCGCACGCGCGGATAGATCTCGTCGGCGAAGCGGCGGCCGTTGAACACCCCGTAGTGGCCGACGCCCGGCTGCACCCAGAGCTCGCGGCGGTCGTCCGGCACGTTCGGCGTCAGGCCGTGCGCGGCCTGGGTCTGGCCGACGCCGGAGATGTCGTCCTTCTCGCCCTCGACGCTCATCACGCCGACGTCGGTCAGGGCCTTCAGGTCCACCGGCCGGCCGCGATGCACCAGCTCGCCCCTGGGCAGCAGGTAACGCTGGAACACCACGTCGACGGTCTGGAGGTAGAACTCCTCGGTCAGGTCGAGCACCGACAGGTACTCGTCGTAGAACTCGCGGTGCTTCTCGGCCGAATCGCCGTCGCCGCGGACCAGGTGGTTGAAGTAGCGGTGGTGGGCCTCCTGGTGCCGCTCGGCGTTCATCGACATGAAGCTGTAGAGCTGCACGAAGCCCGGATAGACCCGGCGCATGGCCCCCGCGTAGGGCAGCGGCACCGAATAGACCATGTTCGACTGGAACCAGGTGAACGGCCGCTCTTCGGCGAGCTTGTTGGTCACCGTCGGCGAATAGCGCGCGTCGATCGGCGAGCCCATCATGGTGATCGAGGCGGGACGCAGCGGATCGCCGTCCTCGGCCATCAGGGCCGCGGCCGCCAGGGACGGCGGCCCGGGCTGGCACACGGCCACCACGTGCGCGCGCCGGCCGATGTGGCGGAGCAAGGTCGCGACGTGGTCGATGTAGTCGTAGAAGTCGAAGCGGCCCTCGATGATCGGCACGTTGCGGGCGTTGGACCAGTCGGTGACGTAGACGTCGTGGTCCTGCAGGAAGGTCTGCACCGTGCCGCGCAGCAGGGTGGCGAAGTGGCCCGACAGCGGGGCCACGACCAGGACCGCCGGCGTCTCGGCCGGCGCCTTGGCCTCGGCAAGGTCGTCACGGTCACGCCAGAAGCGGCGCAGCTTGACCCATGGGGTGCGCCAGGCGGTCTCCATGTGCACGCGCACCGGACGGCCGTTCACCTCGACCGTGTCGATGTTCCACGCCGGCTTGCCGTAGCGCCGGGTCAGGTTCGCGGTCAGGTCCGAGGCGGCGTAGAGGGTGCGGCCCATGCGCGAGGCGGCGGCCGGGTTGAACGGCGAGCTCCAGAAGTCCCGGGCCAGCTCCGAGGCCATGCGCAGCGGCGTGGCGGAGTAGTAGGCGGCCTCGTGAAACGCATAGAGCATGGTTCGTTCGCCATTGTGCAGTGCGAAAGAAGCTTAAGGGTGGCCGGTGAAGAAAGTCCATAGGCGCAGCCGGGTTCCGACCGGTCACGCTGTCGCGGCGCCGCAACAGGCCCCCGCATTAGCTCTTCCTCCTCTGGGGGAAGAGCTGGGAGGTCCGCCAAGTGTGTCCGCGACTAGCGCCCCCGCATCGCGTCGGCGATCTGGCGCGCCATCTCCTCGGGGGTGACGCCGTAGGCGATCACCTTGTCGAACCGGCCCCTGGGATCCATCAGGTAGAGGGCCGTGGAGTGGTCCATGGCGTAGTCCGGGCCGGACCCCGATTTCTGGTAGTAGACGTGGTAGGCCTTGGCGATGGCGGCCACCTGGGCCGGCGTGCCGGTCAGGCCGATCGACCCCTTCGGGAAGGCGGCGCTGGAGAGGTAGGTCTTCAGCTGGGCCGCGGTGTCGCGCGCCGGATCGATGGTGACGAACACCACCTGCAGGTCCTTGGCCTTCGGGCCCAGCAGGTCCTGGGCCTTGGCGAGGGTGGTGAGCGTCGTCGGACAGGCCTCGGGGCAGAAGGTGTAGCCGAAGAACACCGCGCTCCAGCGGCCGTTCAGCATCTGCTCGGTCTGCGGCTTGCCGGTCTGGTCGACCATCTGGAACGGCCCGCCCACGGCCGGCGGCGGCTCGGCGCCGCCGAAGGCGCCGATGCGCCAGGCGGCGAACACGGCGATGGCCGCGGCCAGGGCGGCCACGAGGACGGCGATAACGAGGCCCCGATTACCCAACGCCTGACCTCCGCTAGGGGCTGGAGCAATCCGCCGATCCGCGCCAAGCTGGCCGCATGGCGACGACGACGACCGCCCTGAAGTCGGAGGACGCCCGCGCCGCTCCGCGTGCAGCGGATACGCCCCCGGTCCCCGGCTTGCAAGGCCGCGGGCCGGGCGACGGCAGGTTGCGAACACGCACGTTGGTCACGCTGCGGTGGCTCGCCATCACCGGCCAGAGCCTGGCGGTGCTGGTCACGGGCCTGGTCCTGAAGTTCCCGATCCCCTATGGCCCGTGCTTCAGCCTGATCGCCCTGGCGGCCTGGCTGAACCTGGCCCTCGCCCTGACGCCGGTGGGCCGGCGCCCGGCCCGGACCTGGGAGTCCACGGCCCAGCTCGCCTTCGACATCCTGCAGCTCAGCGGCCTGCTGTTCTTCACCGGCGGGGTGGTGAACCCGTTCTCCCTGCTGCTGATCGCCCCGGTCACCCTGGCCGCGGCCACCCTGCCGGCCCGCCAGGCCCTGGGCCTGGGGCTCCTGGCCGTGGTCCTCAGCCTGATGGTGGCCACCTGGTCCCTGCCGATGCCGTGGTCGGCCGGCGAGAGCTTCGAGCTGCCGCTGATCTACCGCGGCGGCTGCGCCCTGGCCCTGGTCGTCGGCATCGCCTTCACCGGCGGCTACGCCTGGCAGGCGGCCAGCGAATCGGCGCGCATGGAGCTGGCGCTGAACGTCACCGAGACCGTGCTCGCGCGCGAGCAGCGCCTGTCGGCGCTCGGCGCCCTGGCAGCGTCGGCCGCCCACGAGCTGGGCACGCCGCTGGCGACGATCGCCGTCGTGGCCAAGGAGATGGCGCGCGAGGCGCCCGAGGGCTCCCTGCGCGAGGACGCCCAGCTGCTCGTCGCCCAGGCCCAGCGCTGCCGCGACATCCTGCGCCGCCTGGCCGAGACCCCCGAGGCCAGCGACGCCGTGCACGAGCGCATGAGCCTGCTGCAGTTCCTGCGCGAGGTGGTCGAGCCCTACGCCGCGGCAGACCAGGTGCGGGTCGAGGCGGTGGTGACGGGGCCGCCCGGCATGCCGGCGCCGGACCTTTGGCGAAAGCCCGAGGTCCTGCACGCGATGACGTCAATCGTGGAGAACGCCTTCGACTTCGCCCGCAACGAGATCCTGGTGACGGCCCGCTTCGACGCCGCCTCGATCGCCGTCGAGGTGCGCGACGACGGCCCCGGCTTCTCGCCCGAGGTGCTGGCCAAGCTCGGCGAGCCCTATGTGACCAGCCGCCCGGGCGCCGAGGGCTCGCGCACCGGGCACATCGGCATGGGCCTGGGCTTCTTCATCGCCAAGACGCTGCTGGAACGCACCGGCGCCGTCGTCGGATTCAGGAACGGCCGCCGCGGGGGCGCCATCGTCACCGCCCGCTGGCCGCGCGAACGGATGGAGGCGCCGCCCGCGCCGAGTTGAACCGGACGCGGAGGGTTCCTAAGCTTAATGATGTAGAGGTGGCGGCTTGCAGAGCTCGCCGAATGCGGATCAGATCGAGACCAAATGCCGCATAAGTTGAGAAAACCACGGCGGGAGGCATGACCATGGACGCAGCTGTTTCGGCGCTGGCCGAGAAGACCCTGTTGCTGCTGGACGACGACGCCCCCCTGCGCAACCGGCTCGGCCGCGCGCTCGAAGCCCGCGGCTTCCAGGTCACGCTGGTCGAAAGCGTGGCCGAGGCCATGGCCGCGCTGCGCTCGGCCCCGCCCGCCTTCGCTGTGCTCGACATGCGTCTGGAGGACGGCTCCGGCCTGAAGGTGGTCGAAGCCCTGCGCGAGATCCGGCCCGACGCGCGCATCGTCATGCTGACCGGCTACGGCAACATCGCCACGGCCGTCGCGGCCGTGAAGGCCGGGGCCGTGGACTACCTGTCCAAGCCGGCCGACGCCGACGACGTGGTCAAGGCGCTGCTGGCCGCCGCCACCGGCGAGGCCCCGGCCCCACCCGAGAACCCGATGAGCGCCGACCGGGTGCGCTGGGAGCACATCCAGCGGGTCTACGAGCTGTGCGGCCACAACGTCTCGGAGACCGCGCGGCGGCTGAACATGCACCGCCGGACGCTGCAGCGAATCCTGGCCAAGCGCGCCCCGCGCTGACGCCCGGCCAGTGGCGACACTGGACGACATCCGCGCCGTCGCCCTGGCGCTGCCCGGCGCTGGGGAAGTCCTCTACCACGGCGAGCCCTGGTTCACCGTGGGCTCGAAGGGCTTCGTGCAGGCGTGGCGCGGCCGGGTGGTGATGAAGCTCGAGAAGCACCACCAGGAGCTGCTGTTCGAGGCCCGGCCGGAGGTGTTCTCGCCGATGATCGCGGGCGCCCTGCGCTGGAGCTGGGTCGAGATCGGCGCCCTGGACGGCGACGAGATCGCCGACCTCGTGCGCGAGGCCTGGACCCAGGTCGTGCCGAAGCGGGTCTCGCGCGCCCACTTCGGCGACGGCGGAGCGGCCTCTAGACCCCCGTCGCCCTCAGCGCCGCCAGCCGCCCGAAGGCGACCGTCAGGGCCTTGCGGCGGGCGCCGGCGAGGGCGGTGACCGGGGCTTCGCGCAGCACGGCGCCGTCGAAGGCGTCGGCGACGATCAGGCCCGGCTCCTCGGGCAGGATCTGGCGCGGGAACTCCGGCGCCACGGCGAAGAAGAAGGCGTCGCAGTAGGGGCCGTACTCGGTCCACTTGCGGTCGGTGCGGAAGTCTTCGAGCGAGGACTTCACCTCGGCGATGGCGATCTGGCCGCGGGGCCCGAGCGCCATGATGTCGGCCCGGCGGCCGTTGGGCAGGCCGACCTCCAGCAGCGGGGCGTAGCCCAGGCCGACGAACAGCCGCGCCGCGCCGCGGGTGACGGCGCTGGTGGTCTCGGGGCGGGAAAAGGTGAGGATGACGGCGTCCACGGCCGCCATCATGTTCCGTTTTCGTTCGCCGTCAACGCGGCATCTGCTGCGGGAACATCAGGTGCGACAGGTCGTAGCCGAGCGCCCGCACCCGGCCGAGCACCGCGGCGCGCACCGCCGGGTCCAGCGTCGGCCGGCGCGCCAGCACCCAGACGTAGTGGCCGCCTGGCGTGGCCATGATCGCCCAGGCGTTGTCGTCGGCGTGGTCCAGGATCCAGTACTCCTGGCTGACCAGGCCGCCGAAGAACAGCATCCGCACCTTGGCGTTGCCGCTGGCCGGCATGATCTTCGCCTTGGCGCTGAAGGTCTTGGCCGGCCCGTTCGGCGACCCCGCATGGCAGGTCTGGAGCACCTGCAGGTCGGACGGCGCGCGGCCCTCGAACTGGCTGGAGGCGCCCAGGCAGTCCTTCTGGCCGAGGTTCGGCGTGCGCGCGATCTCGTACCAGCGGCCGGCGTAGAGCGTGGGCGGCACGGGCTTGGCCGGCTGCGGCGCGCCCGCCAGCGCCGGCGCGGCGGTCAGGGCGCCGGCCATGAGGGCTGCGATCGCGAACATCGGCTTCACGGCGCGGCAGTCTACCATGGGAAGAGTGGCGACAGGAAAGTGGGGACACACACGCGTTCCTCA
>DASZQQ010000229.1:0-3512 GCA_035549595.1 Caulobacteraceae bacterium | reverse complement strand
CGCGATCTTCCCGTCCTGCGGTCGCGCTCGCCGCTTTTCGTCCTGACGTGGCAGGTGATGCACCCCATCGACGAGGCCAGTCCCTTGTGGGGCCAGACCGCGGAGAGCCTCGCCGCCGCCGGAGCCGAGATCCTGGTGGTGATGAAGGGACTGGACGAGACCTTCGCCTCGACCATCCACGCGCGGACGTCGTACGTGGCCGAGGAGATCGTCTGGGGCGGGCGCCTGGCCGACGTCTTCAGCCTCGACGAGCACGGCCACCGCATCATCGACTTCGGACAATTCCACAAGGTCGAGTAACGTTGACGCCGAGAGACGATTGCCGGCCGCGTGCGGCCACGATATGGACGGCGCGCCAATCGCTGCCAGGATCCTCATGAGCACTTTCGACGAGCGGGAAAAGGGTTTCGAGCGCAAGTACGCCAACGACCAGGAGTTGGAGTTCCGCGCCACGGCCCGCCGCAACCGCCTGCTCGGCGAGTGGGCGGCCGGCTTGATGGGCCTTGAGAACGTGCACGACTACGCGCAGGCCGTGGTGAAGTCCGACTTCGAACAGCCCGGCGACGAGGACGTGCTGCGCAAGGTCAGCCAGGACCTCAACGGCGCCGGCCTCTCGGTCCAGGAAGGCGAGGTCCGCGCCAAGATGGACGAACTGCTCGCCATCGCCCGCGAACAGGTCAAGGGCGGCGCCTAAGAGCCCCTGCCGGGGACATGTTCCGCCAGGAACGTGTCCCCTCCAGCGAAACCGTAATCTGGAAGGCGACACGAACCCTGCCTGCGGCAGGGATCGTGTCCGCGGCGTCTGTGTTGCCAATCCTTCGATAATCATCTAATTAGATGCGTGTCGAAGGAACTTTCTCATGCCTGAAGCCGACATCGCTGCCCTGCTCGCCTTCTTTAAGGCCATGGCCAACGAGAGCCGCCTGCGCATCGTCGGCCTGCTGGCCGAGCGCGAGCGCACCGGCCAGGAGCTGGCCGAACTGCTGGACCTAAAGGAGCCGACGGTCTCGCACCATCTGGCGATGCTGCGCGACCTCGGCCTCGTGACCTCGCGGGCCGAAGGCGTGACGCACTGGCACGCGCTGAAGCCCGAGGCCCTGGCCGACTTCAACAAGGCCCTGTTCGACCGCAAGGAGGTCGCCGCCATGACCGCCCCGAAGCAGTCGTGGGAGGACAAGGTCCTGGCGACCTTCGTCCAGGCCGACGGGACGATCACCAACATCCCCGCCAGCCGGCGCAAGCGCCGCGTGCTGCTGGTCTGGCTGGTCGAGAAGTTCGAGGACGGCCGCCGCTATGCGGAGGCCGAGGTCAACGCCGAGATCCAGCGTCACCACTGGGACTGCGCCACCCTGCGCCGCGAACTGATCGGCTACCGCATGATGGCCCGTGAGAACGGCGTCTACTGGCGCCTGCCCAAGAGCCAGTGGGTGTCCGAAGGGCCTGGCGAGGCCTGACCGTCCGCGATTAGGCCGCCCTTAAGCCGCCGCGTGCATGCTGGCGGCGAAGCTTGGGCTCAGAAGGAGCGAAGCCATGAGACGCGCGGCCACGGCGATCCTCGCCGTCGCCCTGGCGTGCTTTGGCGTCTGGACAGCCGTGGAGGCCGGAACCGGCCTGGCCGCGCCCCCGGCGGGGGACAAGCCGCCCATCGTCATGCTGGACGCCGAAAGCACCGTGGAGGTCGCCCCCGACCGCGCCGACATCACCGTCGGGGTGATCGGCGACGGCGCCGATCCGAAGACCGCCATGGGCCACGCCCGCGAACGGCTGGACAGGCTGGCCGCCGGGCTCGCCGATGCGGCCGAGGTGCGCCAGGTCAGTCTGGCCCTGCGGCCCCGGACGCACCGCGCCGGCCGCCGCCTCGTCACGACCTACGAGGCCGTGGCGCTGGCCCGCGTGCGGCTCGCGGGCCTGGACCGGCTCGACAAGGTCATCGCGGCCGTCGCCGACGGCGGCGCCAACCGCATAGACGGGGTCGACTTCGGCCTGGCCGGACGTCCGGCCGAGCAGACGCAGGCGCGCCAGCGCGCGCTCGCCGACCTCGAGGGCAGGGCCAGTCAGTACGCCTCGCACGCGGGCTACAAGGGGGCGCGGCTGGCGAACCTCGGCGAGCAGGTGTCGGTGCGGCCCCAGACGGCGGTCTACACGGGCGCCGCGGCCAAGGCGCCCCCGTCGCCGCTGGAGGGCGGGCGCCTGGACCTGACCGTGCAGCTGAACGGCGCGTTCGAGCTTTACCGCTAGACTAGGTTGCGCTGGCGGCGGCGGGCGCTGCCGGCGCGGCCTCCTTCAGGAGCGGCGTCACGATCGCCTCCAGGCTTTCCGCATCGAAGGCCCCGGCCTGGGCGTAGCGGACGACGCCGGACCGGTCGATGACGTAGTTCGAGGGCAGGGCGCCGCCGATGTCGCCGTAGCCCTTGCCCTTGAGGCTCCAGATCAGGGGGAACGAGACCACCTTGGCCAGGCCCAGCAGGTCCTGGTTCGGCCGCTGGTCGGCCTCGCTCTTGACCGCGAAGATCTTCAGCCCGTCCCTGGCGTGACGGCGGTAGTAGGCGTCCAGCGCGGGCAGCTCGTGGCGGCACGGCGCGCACCAGGTGGCCCAGTAGTTGAGCATGATCACCTGGCCGGCGAGGTCGGCCGAGGCGATCTTCTTGAACTGGAACGTCAGCAGGGTGAACGGCGGGGCCGCATCGCCCGCCTTCACCTGCGGCGTGCGGGCGGCCAGGCACGCCGCGCCTGCGCCCGCGATCAACGTCCGCCGTCCGATGATCGCCATCGCCCCTGCCCCCAGCCAGCGGCCAAGCTCGCGCGATCGCAGCTTGCCTGTCAACGAGGGCGGGTGACGTCTCCCTGAGGCCGCTCAGGCGTGGCGGTCCTTCGGCATGGTGCGCCAGGCGAGGAAGAAGTGCGCCGCGGCCCAGGCGAAGCCGAAGTAGCCGATCACGATCGCCCACTTCAGGCCGAAGGCGGCGCCCTCGGCGCAGGGCGCGCTGGCCGCCAGGGGGCCGGCCTTGCAGGCCGCCACCGAGAGCCCGGCGGCCGCCAGGTGGTGGCCCGCGAGGAAGTCGCTGAGCGCGCCGATCGCCGGCGGCCCGGCGCCGAGGCCGATGATGTTGACGATGAACAGCAGCACCGCGACCGCCGTCGCCCGCATCCGGGGGTGCACGACGCCTTGCGTCGCGGCGTAGATGGCGCTGACGTACGGGTACTGGAACAGGGTCGCCAGGGCGAGCAGGGGAATGGCCAGGACAAGGTTCTGGGCCAGGTAGCCGCCGATGCTGAGCGGGATCGAGACCAGGAGGGTGAGGCCCGGGAACCAGGCCAGGGCGTTCGGGTGGCGTTTCACGACCTTGTCCGACATCCAGCCGGCCAGGAAGGTCCCGCCGCCGCCGAAAATGCCGACCAGCACGCCGCTGATCAGCGAGGCGTTCAGGATCGACAGGTGGTGGCTGCGGATGAAGAACGAGTTGGTGAACTGGCCGACGCCGTAGCCGGTGAACGAGGCCATGGCCCCGCCC
>DASZQQ010000228.1:0-1594 GCA_035549595.1 Caulobacteraceae bacterium | reverse complement strand
CCGACCGACAGGCGGTTTTGGGCGAGCCCGCGGTGCCGAGTGTTGAGTTGACCCACGTATACGGTGGCAAACCAGACACTCGGCACCAAACAGCGTGCGTGCGGGCCCACCTGGAGCCGGAAGAGGTCGTGATTCCACGGCTGCCGCCTTGGAATCAGTCATCTAGTGCGCCCCGCGTCCGCCTAGACTTCAGCTCGATGGCTTCCGCTGAGGCGAAGAACCTCGAGGCGATCTCGAAGGCGATCGACCAGCACAACGCGAGCTGCCCCTTCCCGGCGGCCGAGGTGCGGATGAACCCGTTCGAGGTCGAGCGCCTGGGCTGGGATCGGATCCGCGGCCTACCCGTCGTCCCCGACCCGGAGATCGGCACCGGCCGCTTCCGCATCGTCTGCTCCCGCGACCTCGAGGGCGACGGCCTGGAGATAGTCGAGGCCGTGGGCCAAGAGCTGGAGACGGTCACCCCGGTCCAGAACTAACCGCGAAACCGCAGAAACCGGCCTATATGGCGGGTTTTCGCAGACTCGCGTGCCGTCAGAGCCAGTTTTGGGCTTCGGCGTTGAGTTGGGCGAATTCGCCGGTCAGCATGAGGATGCCCATGCCGATCAGGATCAGGCCGCCGACGGCGACGACCAGCTGGTAGTGGCGCTTGACGACGGTGAAGGCGGTGGTCATCCGCGAGAAGGCGAGGGCGGTGAGGAGGAAGGGGATCGCCAGGCCGGCCGAGTAGATCGCCAGCAGGAAGGCGCCGTGGCCGGCCGAGCCGGTGGCCGCGGCGGCGCCGAGGATCGCGCCCAGGGTCGGGCCGATGCAGGGGCTCCAGGCGATCGCGAAGGCGGCGCCGGCGACGATCGGGCCGCCCTTGCCGGCCCGCGAGAGCAGGGCGTCGATGTGCCACTCGCGGTTCAGCCGGGTGACGAACATCGAGGCGATGAAGAGGACGCCCATGGCGACGATCAGGGCGCCGGAGATCTTCGTCAGCAGGTCGCGGTTCTCGAGCAGGAAGGAGCCGATGCCGGTGGCGCCGAGCCCGAGCAGGATGAAGATCGCCGAGAAGCTGGCGACGAAGAGCAGGCTGGGGCCGAGCACGCGGCGCCAGCCGGCGTCGCTCAGCTCCGCCGCGGAGACGCCAGTGACGGCCGAGAGGTAACCGGGCACGAGCGGCAGCACGCAGGGGGAGAGGAAAGAGACGACGCCGGCTGCCAGGGCGGCGAATATCCCCACTCCGGCAGCCGGATCGGAGCTGATTACGGCGTTTACCACGGGGCCTCAGGTTACCCTCCCGGCGGTGGCGAGCGGTCAGCCAGAAACGGGTCTGTTCAACGCCAGCGGCCTGGCCCGGCGCCTGCCCGTCTCCGGCCTGTTCGCGATCGGCCCCGCGCGGCCGGGGCCGGCGGTCCGCCGCGGCTTCCTCGTCGCCGTGCCGGTCGGCCTCTCGCTGGTGCTGGAGCTGGGCTTCGACGCGCCGACCAAGGGCGCGATCGGCACCGGGGCGCTGCTCGCCGGCTTCCCGGGGCTCGACGCGCCCGCCGGGCCGCGGGCGGCCTGGCAGGCGGCCTCGGCGCCGGTGATCGCCGTGGCCGCCGCGCTCGGCATC
>DASZQQ010000227.1:0-6527 GCA_035549595.1 Caulobacteraceae bacterium | reverse complement strand
GAGCGCGACAGGGTGACGGCATAGGGCGCATCCAGCCCCCGCTCCTTCGCCGTGGCGGCGGCGGCTTCGCGCGCGGCGGTTTCTGCTGCGCCCATGGCCTCGGCGCCCTCGGCCTCGACCCGCTCCAGGGCGACGCGGGCCTCGTTCCAGCGCGCGTGCAGCACCGCCGCCTGCAGGGTGCGGATCTGGGCGGCGAGGCGCTTGTACTTCTCGGCCTGGCGCGCCTCGCGCCGCAGGCGCCCGAGGTTGCTCTCCAGGTCGCGGGTAATGTCGTCGAGCCGGGTCAGGGTGGTCTCGGCCGCCCGCACGCGCAGCTCGGCCTCGTGCCGGCGGGTGTGCAGGCCCGAGACGCCGGCGGCTTCTTCCAGGATGCGGCGGCGGTTCTGCGGCTTGGCGGCGATCAGCTCGGAGATCTGCCCCTGGCGCACCAGCGCCGGGGAGTTGGCCCCGGTCGAGGCGTCGGCGAACAGCAGCTGCACGTCGCGGGCCCGCACCTCGCGGCCGTTGACGCGGTAGGTGGACCCCGCGCCGCGGTCGATGCGGCGCACGACCTCGAGGATCGGATGGGCGTTGAACTCGGCCGGCGCGCGGCGCTCGGCGTTGTCGATGGTCAGCGTCACCTCGGCGTGGTTGCGCGAGGGCCGGGCGCCCGATCCGGCGAAGATGACGTCGTCCATGCCCTCGGCGCGCATGGCCTTGGCCGAGTTGGCCCCCATCACCCAGCGCAGGGCTTCCAGCAGGTTCGACTTGCCGCAGCCGTTCGGTCCGACGATGCCGGTCAGGCCCGGCTCGATCCGGAAGTCGGTCGGATCGACGAAGGACTTGAAGCCCGAAAGGCGCAGCCGCTGGAAGTGCACGCTCAGCGCCTCCGTCGCGGCCGGTGGCGCGCCGCGGCCAGGGCCTTGTCGACCGCCGCGCCCAGGGAGGCCAGGTCGTGCTCGCCCTCGAGCTTCTCGCCGGCGACGAAGAAGGTCGGGGTGCCGGTGACGCCGTCGGCCTCGGCCCGCCTCTCGCGCGCCTCGATGGCGTCGATGCGGGACTGGTCGGCGATGCAGGCCTTGAACGCGGCCTCGTCGAGGCCGGCGTCGGCGGCGACCTGCTTCAGAGGTTCGTAGGCGTTGCCGGTGGCGGCCATCTGCGGCTGGGCGCGGAAGACGCCGTCGACCACCTGGAAGTACTTCGCCGGCCCGGCGCAGCGGGCGACGGCGAAGCCGGCGGCGGCCAGGGTCGAGTTGCCTGTCAGCATCTCGCGCAGGCCGAAGCGCACCTTGCCGGTGTCGATGTACCTGGCCTTGAAGGCCGGAAAGACGTCGTTGGACCAGGCCGCACAGTGCGGGCAGCCGAGCGAGGCGTACTCCACCACCGTCACCGGGGCCCTGGCGCTGCCGAGATAGAGGTCGTCGCGCGCCGGAGCGGCCGGCTTGGAGGCCGCCGCCTTGCCGGCGGCCAGCGCCGGTCCCGCGACGGCCAGGACCAGGCCGGCGACCAGGACCAGGCGGCGGGAGGCGCGGCTCACTTCGGCTTTCCGGCGCCCGCTTCGGCCTCGGCGACGGCGGCGTCGAGGTCGGCCATCGACAGCTCGCCCTTGTCGTAGGTCTTGCCGTTGATGATGAAGGTGGGGGTGGCGTTGATCTTGTCGTCGGTGACGTACTTCTCCCAGCGCTTGTTCAGCGCCAGGAGGGCGTCCTTGTCGGTGATGCAGGACTGGAACTGCGCCTCGGTCAGGCCGACCTGCTGGGCGATCTTCAGCAGCGCCGCCTTCGGCTGGTCGGCGGTCTCGGGATTGGGCATGGCGCGGAACACGGCGTCGACGACCTGGAAATACTTGTCCTTGCCGGCGCAGCGGGCGGTCAGGAAGCCGGCGGCGGAGATGTCGGCCGCGCCCGTCAGCGCCTCGCGCAGGGTGTAGTGCACCTTGCCGGTGTCGATGTACTTGGCCTTGAACTGGGGGAAGATCTCGTTGTTCCACGCCGCGCAGTGCGGGCAGCCGAGCGAGGCGTACTCGGTGATCTGCACCTTGGCCGTCGGACTGCCCAGCGACATGTCGTCGGCCGTGGCGGCGGCGCCGCCTCCGCCCTTCTGGCAGGCGGCCAGGGTCAGGGCCAGAGCGAGGCCGGTGAAGAGGGTGACGATGGCGCGCATGCGGATGGTTTCCCTGAGCGTGGACAAGTAGAGCGCGATTCCCCCCGCGGTCTAAGGGGGCGCGGGACAGGAGGCGGCGAAATGCGGCATGTTCGTGGCGACGCTTACTTGCCCTCGCGGCGCATCACTTCGCGGCCGAGGCGGGCGAGGGCCTGCTTGACCGGCCCCTCGGCGATGTCGGCCAGGCTCTCGGCCAGCTGGCGCTCGGCGGCGGCGTCCAGCGGCGCCTTGCTGCGGCGGCGCACCGCCAGGGCCGGCGGCTCGGGCCGGCGGGCGCCGCGCAGGGGTCCCTGCACGATCCGCAGCTTGTCCACCGCGCCGGCGCCGAGCAGCAGGTTCACCCGCGCGATGATGTCGCTCGACTGGTGCTGGATCAGCGCCGCCGAAGGCCCCTCGACCCGGATCTCCAGCGAGGCCGGCCCGCCGCCGCGCGGCTTGACCAGCCGGTTCGGCTCGGTGCGCCGGGCGAGGATCTCGCCGACGATCTCGGTCCATCGCGCCTTCAGCCCCTCGGCTCCCTGGCCGAAGCGCTCGTCGAGCTGGCGCACGACGGCGGCGAGGTTGCGCCCCGCGGCCGGCGGCGGGCGCGACGGCGGACGCGAACGTTTCGTCTCCAGGATACGGAGGGCTTCCTCGGCGCTGGGCAGCGGTCTTCGGCGCATGGCTATATAGAGCGACCCGTGATGTCCGTCGCCAAGATACGCAGCCGGCTGCTGGCCTGGTACGACGCCAATGCGCGGCGCCTGCCGTGGCGTGTCGGCCCGGCCGACCGGGCGGCCGGCCGCCGCCCCGATCCCTATGCGGTGTGGCTGTCGGAGGTGATGCTGCAGCAAACCACCGTGCCGCACGCCAC
Source organism: Caulobacteraceae bacterium (assembly GCA_035549595.1). GTDB lineage: Bacteria > Pseudomonadota > Alphaproteobacteria > Caulobacterales > Caulobacteraceae > Acaudatibacter. The sequence continues at coordinate 3,532 of DASZQQ010000227.1, read as the reverse complement.
GCCCTATTTCCTGGGCTTCCTGCGCCGCTGGCCGGCGGTCGCGGACCTGGCCGCGGCCGAGGACGGCGAGGTCATGGCCGCCTGGGCCGGCCTCGGCTACTACGCCCGCGCCCGCAACCTGCTCGCCTGCGCCCGCGCGGTGGCGAAAGGTCACGGCGGCGTCTTCCCGGACACCGAGGAGGCCTTGCGGGCGCTGCCGGGCGTCGGCGCCTATACGGCCGCGGCGGTGGCGGCGATCGCCTTCGACCGGCCCGGCAACGTCGTCGACGGCAACGTCGAGCGGGTGATGGCGCGCCTGGCCGCCGTCGAGGCGCCGCTGCCGGACGCCAAGCCGCAGTTGAAGGCCTTGGCTAGCGCCTATGTCACGGACGAACGGCCCGGCGACTGGGCCCAGGCGCTGATGGACCTGGGCGCCGTGGTCTGCCGGCCGAAGGCGCCCCTCTGCGACCGCTGCCCGGTCGCCGGCCAGTGCCGCGCCCTCGCCGCCGGCGATCCGGAGAGCTTCCCGCGCCGCCTGAAGCGCAAGGACCGCCCCCGCCGCCACGGCGCCGCCTTCGTGGTCCGCCGCGGGGCCGAGGTCGGCCTGGTGCGCCGCCCGCCCAAGGGCCTGCTGGGCGGCATGCTCGCCCTGCCGACCACCGACTGGACCGCCACGCCGCCGGGTCCGCCCGCCGGCGACTGGCGCGGCCTCGGCGAAGTCGACCACGTCTTCACCCACTTCGCCCTGACGCTGAAGGTGTTCGAGGGCGAAGCCTGGGACGGGGCGCTGGAGTGGACCGATCCGGCGGACGCCGAGGCGGCAATGCCGTCGGTGTTCGCCAAGGCGCTGCGGCTGTCCTTCAAGGCCCGCTAGGCGCGAGAACGGCCCTGCGCCTGGAGCGCGCCCCTGTTCGCGCGGACTACCCGCCCATGCCGGCCCGGACCTGCGCCCTCAGGGCGTCGATCGGGGTCAGGCCCTGGTCGGAGCGGAAGTGCCAGTAGGTCCAGCCGTTGCAGGCCGGCTGCGACTGCACCAGGGCGCCGACCTTGTGGATCGAGCCGGTGAACTCGCCGATCGCCAAGGAGCCGTCGGCGCGGACCTTGGCGGCGAACTGGCCCTTGGGATCCCAGACGAGGTCGCCGGGGTGCAGCAGGCCGGCCTCGACGATGTGGCCGAACGGCACCCGCGGCTCGGACTTCTTCGAGCCGGTGACGGCCAGGTCCTCAGGGGCGAGCGGAACGACCTTGCGGATGCGCTCTTCGGCCAGGGCGGCGTAGCGGGCCTCGCGCTCGATGCCGATCCAGCGCCGTCCGAGCTTCTTGGCCACGGCGCCGGTGGTGCCCGAGCCGAAGAACGGGTCGAGGATCAGGTCGCCGGGCCGGGTCGAGGCCAGGATCACGCGCGACAGCAGCGCCTCGGGCTTCTGCGTCGGGTGGCCCTTGGCCCCGGAGGCGTCCTTGATCCGCTCCTCGCCTGTGGCGAGCGGGAAGGTCCAGTCCGAGCGCATCTGGACGTCGTCATTGGCCATCTTCATGGCGTCGTAGTTGAAGGTGTAGCGCCGCGAGCCCCGACCCTTGGCGGCCCAGATCAGGGTCTCGTGCGCATTGGTGAAGCGCGTGCCCTTGAAGTTCGGCATCGGGTTGGACTTGCGCCAGACGACGTCGTTCAGGATCCAGAAGCCGAGGTCCTGCAACGCCCCGCCGACGCGGAAGATGTTGTGGTAGCTGCCGATCACCCAGAGGGCGCCGTCGTCCTTCAGCACCCGGCGGCACTCGGCGAGCCAGGCGCGGGTGAAGCGGTCGTACTCGGCGAACGACTCGAACTGGTCCCACTCGTCGTCGACGGCGTCGACGCGCGAGTTGTCGGGCCGCAGCAGCTCGCCGCCGAGCTGGAGATTGTAAGGCGGGTCGGCGAACACCAGATCCACCGAGCGGTCGGGCATCGCCTTCAGGGTCTCGACGCAGTCGCCGACGATGATGCTGCCGGGCTTCATTTCCATCACGCGACCCCAATCGAAAAGACTCCGCAGAGTCGCCGCCGCGTGGTGAAGGCCGCGTTTCGAAACGTGGTGAACGAGAGGTAAAGCTGGACGGCATGGACGCCCTGACGCCCGAGCTCGCCGCCGTGTTCTCCCCCTGGCTGGCGCACTGGGGTCTGACGCCGGACGGCGCGCCGATCGTGACGCCGTCGTCGAAGCTGCTGCCGGTGCGCCGCGCCGGCGAGCCGGCGATGCTGAAGGCCGCCATGCAGCCCGAGGAGATCGCCGGCCAAGCGGTGATGGGCTGGTGGAACGGCGCGGGGGCCGTGCGTCTGCTGGCGGCCGAGGCGGACGCCGTCCTGCTGGAGCGCGCCACGGGTCCGCGCTCGCTGCGGGCCATGGCCGAGGGCGGCCAGGACGAGGCGGCGATGCGCATCCTGGTCGATGCGGCGCTGGCGCTGCATGCGCCGCGACCAGCGGCCCCGCCGGCGACCCTCGTGCCGCTGACGCGCTGGTTCCGGGCGCTCGGGCCGACGGCCGACAAGCGCGGCGCCATGTTCGGCAAGGCCCAGGCGGTCGCCGCGGACCTGCTGGCCGACCAGCGCGAGGTGACGCCGCTGCACGGCGACATCCACCACGAGAACGTCCTCGACGCCGGCCCGCGCGGCTGGCTGGCGATCGACCCCAAGGGCCTGATCGGCGACCGCGCCTTCGACGACGCCAACATGATCTGCAATCCGGCCGCGGCGCCGTCGCTGGACCCCGACCGCATCGCCAGGCGCGTCGAACTCGTCGCCGAAGCCTCGGGTCTCGGCCGAGAGCGGCTGCTGCGCTGGCTCCTCGCCTGGTGCGGCCTCTCCGCCGCCTGGACCCTGGACGGCGACTGGGACGGCGACGCCGGCCCCGCCCTCAGGATCGGCGAGATGGCGGCGGGATGGCTGGGGCTCTGAGCGGGGACATGAAACCGGCCGCAGGCAGGGTTCGTGTCCCCTCAGTTCTCAAACGAAGCGCAACGCCCTGGTCCCGGCTGGAGGGGACACGTTCCTGGCGGAACATGTCCCCGATCATGCCAGCCACTCCACCCAGGCGGCGTGGGGGTGGGCGTGGGCGAGAAGGCGTTCCTCGCCGCCGGGCCAGAGGGTGAGGCGGATGTCCATGGTCGGGCCGGGCGGCGGCGGCTCCATGCGCAGCCAGGCGAACGGCGCCTCGGGCGTGGCCGTGCGGCCGATCTCTTCGGCGAGCGCCTCGATGCGCTCGGCGGTCGCCTTGGGCAGGTAGGTCCAGAACACCGAGTGGAACAGCACCGTCGCCGCGCCGGCGGCCGGGCGGACGCGGGCGGCGATCCAGTCGGCGGCGTCGGCGGCCTCGACGTGCGTCCCCTGGGCCAGGGCGATGCCGATCGCCGCGTCGAGGCGGACGAGGCGCTCGGGCTGGTCGGCCCAGATGTAGGCGCGCAGGCGCCGGCGCGCGGCCGGGTCGGCGAGGTCCACCGGCTTGCGGTCGCCGGCGGCGCGCTCGCCGACCGCGGCCGGAGGGGCGAACGGCGGCGGGCCGCCGCGCCAGTCGGTGTCGAG
>DASZQQ010000226.1:0-4598 GCA_035549595.1 Caulobacteraceae bacterium | reverse complement strand
TCCAGCGAGAACAACCGCACCGTGACCCCGGAAATGGTCGAAGCCCGCCGCGCGGGCATCCAGGCGCGCGGGCGGGCTCAATAGGCTCGACAAGCAACGATAGAGGGGCGGGCGCCGAGGCCCGCCTCACCGAAAGACCTTAGTCTTCCTTCGGCGTCAGGACCTGCTTGCCCTTGTACATGCCGGTCTTCAGGTCGACGTGGTGCGGACGGCGAAGCTCGCCGGTGTCCTTGTCCTCGATGTAGCTGTTCGCCGGCAGGGCGTGGTGCGAACGGCGCATGTTGCGGCGCGACGGGGAGACTTTGCGCTTGGGAACAGCCATGGGTCGGGTCTTCTTGGCCTGAAATGAATGCGGCGGCCTCCGGAGGGCCGCCGACGCGAGCGCGGGTGTATGCCGCAATTCCCCCGCCGCTTCAAGGGGTCGCCTGGGCCTGCGCGCGCCGGGCCGTTGCGGGTACCATGGCCGGCGATTCCCGAAGCCGAAAGGGTCCGTCCTTGCGCCCGACGCTCGCCGCCTTCCTCGCCAGCCTCGTCCTCGCTTCCGACGCCAGCGCCGCGCCGGCCACCTTCGGCGCCAACCTGCTGAAGAACCCTTCGGCCGAGACGCCGTCCGAGGGGGCGGCCGTGCCGGGCTGGAGCGGACCGCCGACCGTGTTCGACGCCGACGACTACGGCCACCAGTCGGGCGAATGGGACTGGGGCCTGTCGGGCTGCGCCGCCTGCGGCAAGCGCTACTTCCGGCTCCAGTTCGAGGGCGAGCAGGACCAGCAGCCCGCGGCCGAGCAGACCGTCGACCTGTCTGGCGCCGCCGCGGACATCGATGCGGGCAAGGTCAGGGCGCGGATCTCGGGCGAGCTGGGCGGCTACCGCGACTCCGACACGACGGCCTGGGTCGAGGCGGTGTTCGAGGACGGCGCCGGCCGGGTGCTGGCGACGCTCAAGACCGTCCCGTTCGATCCCGCCGCCCTCCCCGCACCCGAGCGCGGCTCGACCAGCCTGACCCCGCTGCAGGCGCAGGGCCCCGTGCCGGCCGGGACCCGCAAGGCGCGCTTCCGGTTCGTGGCCAAGGCGACCGGCGCATCGGGCAGCTACCTCGGCCTGTCCGACGACCTCGCCCTGGTGCTCACCAAGTAGCGCCGCACCCCTTCAGTCGGTCCGCCCGCCAAACAGCAGCAGGTTGCCGTCCGGATCCTCGACGATGAAGGCGCCCTGCCCCTGGCCGTGCCACGGTTCCCGCGTCAGGGGCTGGTGGAAGGTCGCGCCCCGCGCCAGGAACTCCTGGAACAGCAGCCGCGCATTGCTGACGCCGATCGCGGCCGACAGCAGGTCGGCCCCGGCCGAGCGATCGAGGGCGGGCCGATCGACATGGCGCAGGTTCATCATCGCCCCGTCCCGGACGACCTGGGCATAGAACGGCGGTTCGCCCCAGGTGAAGCCGACGCTGAAGCCGAGCGTCTCGGCATAGAAGGCGAGCGCGCGGGGCATGTCGGTGACGAACACCTGCGGCTCGATGGTCGTGAGCACCTCGGCGGAGGCCTGCAGGAGCCACACCGGAAGGTCGGCGATCGTCTCGAAGCCCAGGCTCTTGTAGAGCGGCCGTCCGGCCTCGGTGGCCCCCAGGTGGAAGCGCGTCACGCCCCGGCTGCGATAGTCCGCGATCACCTGGCTCAGCAGGGCGCGGCCCATGCCCTTGCCCTGGTGCTCGGGCGGCGTGGCCATGAGCGTGATGCCTGCCGTGTCGCCGGTCGGGGTCACCGAGACGGTGCACATGGGGCCCTCGTCGCCGAAGGCGATGTAGGTCTCGACGCCCGAGGTCGCGGTGAAGCTGACCTCGATGCACCGGGCGACGACATCGCGCGGCTCGTCGAAGGCGGCGGCGATCAGGTCGCCCGCGACGCCGGCCAGCTCGGGACCCAGCGCGCGGACGATGCGTACGGGCCGGCCCGGACGGACGGGAACGTCCGGGCGAAGCACCATCAGCGGGGCCGAACCGACGGCGGTGAAACCGAGGCGCGCCGCGACCGGCATGAGGGTCTCGGCCACGCGGGGGCTGACGACGGCCGTGAGCGGCCGGCCGCGTTCCTTCGCCCGCGCCGCGGACCGGACGAGGAAGCCCTCCGCGTCGGGATCGGCGCCGAGCATGAGGCGATTGTGGTCGGCCAGGGGTTCGTCCGTCAGGCCGAGCAAACAGCCGGCCGTCATATGCAGTTCGATCCCGGGCGCGGCGATCATCTGGGCGGCCAGCGCGCGCACGCAGAGCCGGATGATCTCCTCGGTCTCGTCCATGGCCCTGGCCCCTCGCCTCACACGCGGCGGCCCGAGGCTATCGGCGCGCCCTGCCCTGTTCCAGCCCCGCCTGGGCGCGCCTGGAGCGCGTTCCGCAAGAGTGGAACCCGGTCTTGCGATCAGAACGCGCTCAAACTCTTGATTCTAGAGCAGCCGCTTGGGCGCCACGTTGGTCCAGGCCATGCGAAGCAGGGTCTCGATCAGGGCCAGGTCCGCGGCCTCGTAGGCGACGAAGGTCGAGCCCTTGCGGCCCCAGTAGCCGGGCACGGGGCTGACCACGTCCGGTCGTCCGGCCGAGAGGTTCGCCTGGTCCTCGGGGTCGAGCTTCACCATCATCCGCGGGTGGTCCTGGTGGATGGTGGCGAAGATCTTTCCGGCGACCCGGAACGACGGCATGCCGTGGTGGTCGGCCTCGACGGCCTCCGGCAGGGCCAGCGCCAGGCGGCGGATGTCGGATGGCGTCGCCATCAGAGGCCGCGCGACAGGCGCTTCGGCGCCACGTGCGTCCAGGCGAGGCGCAGCAGCAGGCGCATGAGGTCCTCGTCGCAAGTGTCTGTCTGAACATAGGTCCAGCCGTGATGGCTGTAGAGCCGGGCCGGCCCGACGATCTCCGGATGGCCCTCGATCATGTTCAGCTGGTCGTCCCGATCCAGCTTGACCGTCACGTGCGGCTCGCCCGGTGGGACCATGCAGAAGATGCGCTCATGCACCCAGAACGTCGGCTTGCGCCGATGCGGCCGCTCGTAGGTCTGGGGCAGCGCCAGGGCGAGGCGGCGGACGTCGTTCGCGCTGACCATCCCGCACCTTCCGATCTGCTGTCACACCAGGCGGCTCTGCTCCACCGCCGCGTGGATGAAGCTGGCGAACAGCGGGTGCGGGGCGAAGGGGCGGCTCTTCAGTTCCGGGTGGAACTGGACGCCGATGAACCACGGATGGTCCTCGCGCTCGACGATCTCGGGCAGGACGCCGTCGGGCGAGACTCCGGTCATCTTCAGGCCGGCGCGCTCGAAGGCCTCGCGGTAGGCGATGTTGACCTCGTAGCGGTGGCGATGGCGCTCGCTGATGGAGGTGGTCCCGTAGATCCCGGCCACCTTGGAGCCCGGCGTCAGGTGCGCCTCGTAGGCGCCCAGCCGCATGGTGCCGCCGAGGTCGTCGCCGGCGCCGCGCGTCTCGCGCTGGTTGCCGCGCACCCACTCGGTCATCAGACCGACGACCGGCTCCTGGGTGGGGCCGAACTCGGTGGATGACGCGCACTTGATGCCGGCGACGTTGCGGCACGCCTCGATCACCGCCATCTGCATGCCGAAACAGACGCCGAAGTACGGCACCTGGCGCTCGCGGGCGAACTTGGCGGCCAGGATCTTGCCCTCCGCCCCGCGCTCGCCGAAGCCGCCGGGCACCAGGATGCCGTGCGCGCCCTCGAGCCGGGTCGTGGCCTCGGCCGCGTCGCCCTCGAACACCTCGCTCTCGACCCAGTCGAAGTTGACCTTGACCCGGTTGGCGACGCCGCCGTGGATCAGGGCCTCGATCAGGGATTTGTACGCGTCCTTGAGCACCGTGTACTTGCCGACCACGGCGATGGTGACCTCGCCGTCCGGGTGCACGATACGGTCGTAGATGCCCTCCCAGCGCGACAGGTCCGGCGCCGGCGCGTCCGTGATGCCGAAGACGTCGAGGACTTCGGCGTCCAGGCCCTGCTCGTGATAGTCCAGAGGCACCGCGTAGAGGCTGGCCGAGTCCATCGCCTGGATGACCGCAGAAGGCCTCACGTTGCAGAAGAGGCCGATCTTGCGCTTCTCCTCGGGCGGGATCGGCTGCTCGCACCGGCACAGGAGCACGTCCGGCTGGATGCCGATCGAGCGCAGTTCCTTGACCGAGTGCTGCGTCGGCTTGGTCTTCATCTCGCCGGCCGTCTTGATGAACGGCAGCAGGGTCAGGTGCACGAAGCAGGCGTGGCCGCGCGGCAGCTCCTGGCCGAGCTGGCGGATCGCCTCGAAGAACGGCAGGCCCTCGATGTCGCCGACGGTGCCGCCGATCTCGACCAGCACGAAGTCGACCCCCTCGCCCGGATCGGCCAGGACGAAACGTTTGATCTCGTCGGTGACGTGGGGGATCACCTGGACCGTGGCGCCGAGATAGTCGCCGCGGCGCTCCTTCTCGATGATGGTCTTGTAGATCTGGCCGGTGGTGATGTTGTCGGCCTTGGTCGCCGAGACGCCGGTGAAGCGTTCGTAGTGACCGAGGTCCAGGTCGGTCTCGGCGCCGTCGTCGGTGACGAACACCTCGCCGTGCTGATAGGGGCTCATCGTCCC
>DASZQQ010000225.1:0-18904 GCA_035549595.1 Caulobacteraceae bacterium | reverse complement strand
CTTCGGCGGCCCATGTCGCCGCGGTTTCCTCGCTCGAGGCCCTGATGGCGCTGCAGGAGGTCGGCGGACCGCTGGAGCGCCGCCGCCGCGCCGTCGCCCGCGGCGGGCGCCTGCTCGACGCGCTGGAGAGCCTCAAGATCGGCCTGCTGGAGGGCGCCCTGCCGCGTCCGGCGATCGAGGCCCTGGCCCGCGAGGTGCGCGAGCAGCGCGATCAGACCGACGACCCGCGCCTCGAGGCCGTGCTCGCGGAGATCGAGACGCGCGCTGCGGTAGAGCTTGCCAAGCTGGATCAACTTCGCGTCGCGGCCTGACGCCGCGCCTCGCGCCTAGCGCGTTGCCCGCCGCAATTCTTCTGGTATAAGCGCGGCTCCCAAGCCTCTGCCGGGGGGATAAAGGGGGGTATGGCGTCTATGGGCGCAGGTTCGGTGTTGTTGAAAGATACTGAGTACCGTCCTTCCGAGGACGAACCCTTCATGAACGAGCGGCAGCTTGAGTATTTCAAGCAGAAGCTCCTGCAATGGAAAGAGGACATTCTTCGCGAATCTCGCGAGACGGTGTCCCATTTGCAGGCCGAGACGGAAAATCATCCGGACTTGGCTGACCGTGCGTCATCCGAGACCGATCGCGCACTGGAACTTCGGACTCGCGACCGGCAGCGCAAGCTGATCTCGAAGATCGACGAGGCGCTGCGCCGGATCGAGGAAGGCGCCTACGGCTACTGCGAGGAGACCGGAGAGCCGATCGGCATCGCCCGCCTCGAGGCACGCCCGATCGCCACCCTCAGTCTCGAAGCCCAGGAGCGCCACGAGCGCCGCGAGCGCGTCCACCGCGACGACTGAGGCCGGCTCTCGGAGGCCGGGCCGGGGACATGTTACGAAGGAACGTGTCCCCTCCGGCACAACGGCCGCAGAGGGGGACACGAACCCTGCCTGAGGCAGGTTTCATGCCCCCGTGGACACCCTACAGCAGTTCCACCATGCCGGGCGGCGAGGCGAACACCTCGGTCGGCATCGAGCGCAGGGTGGGCAGCAGATCCTCGATGCGCTCGACCGAGCGCCAGGTGTCGGCGAACTCGGTCGGCAGCAGGTTGGCGTCGACGATCTGGTGGAACAGCCGGAACAGGAGGTCCCAGAAGCCGTCGGGATTGTAGAAGACGATCGGCTTGGCGTGCAGGCCGAGGCGCCGCCATGACAGCAGCTCGATGACCTCTTCCAGGGTGCCGATGGCCCCCGGCAGCACGGCGAAGGCGTCGGCGGCCTCGTACATGATCATCTTCCGCTCGTGCATCGACTGCACGATGATGGTCTCGACGTCGCCGAGCGGCCGCTCATGCGAGGTCAGGAACTGCGGGATGACGCCCAGCACGCGGCCGCCGCCGGCGTGGGCGGCCCGGGCCGTGGCGCCCATCAGGCCGACGCCGCCGCCGCCGTAGACAAGGCGCACGCCCTCGGCCGCCAGGATGGCGCCGAACGTGGAAGCAGCTTGGAGGTACTGAACGGGTGCGGCGTTGGACGATCCGCAATAGACGCACACGGAGTCCAGGCGCCTGGACTGGCTCGACATCGATTGAGCTCTCCAGAAAAAATGAGCGCGCCGCGGCGCGCCTCGTTATGACAACGATCTGGCCCGATAATCGGTGCAAAGCAGAAGGGATTCAAGTCGCGGTGAGGGGACCCTGGATGGGCTTCGCTGTGGTTGCGTCGCTGGCGCTGGCCGCCTGCGGACCGCGCCACGGCCAGGGCGCCGGCGGCGGGACGATCGGCCCGAAGACCTACCTGCCGCCGCCCTCCGTGACCGCCGCGAGCGCCGCCGGGGCGGGCGTGACCCTGACCGGCAAGGCGACCGCCGGCCTGCGCGTGCGGCTGGGCACGCCGGACGGCGTCGCGGTGTTCGCGCCGACGGACAGCCATGGGGTCTGGCGCCTGTCCCTGGCCGCCAGCCCGGCGGTGCGTCTGTTCGGCCTCTCCATGGCCGACGCCGCCGGCGCGCGCACGGTGCAGGCGGAGGGCTACCTGGCAGTGACGCCGCAGGGGCGCGTCGCCCAGCTCCGCTCGGGCTCCGGCGCGCTCGACATCTCGCCGCGCCCCGCGCCGCTGGCGATCCTGGCGGTGGACTACGACCGTAAGGGCGGCTCGGTGGTGTCGGGCGAGGCCTCGCCGGCGTCGTCGGTGACCATCCGCGTCGACGGCGTCCAGCGCGGCCAGGCCAACGCCGACGCCAACGGCCGCTTCTCGATCGGCCTCAGCGACGCCCTCGCTCCCGGCGAGCACGAGGTCGAGGCGGCCGACGGCGAGCTGCGCGTCCTGACCGTGGCGACGATGACGCCCGCGCCCATATTGACGCAAGGACCGTTCCGCGCCGAGCGCTCGGCGTCGGGATGGCGCATCGACTGGATGACGCCCGGAGGGGGAGTGCAGACGACCTTGCTGATCGACAGCCTGGAGCCGGCGGCATGAGCTTCGTGCACGGCATGCATGGCGGCGACCGCCCGACCGCCACCCCGGACGCCGTGGCGCCGCCCAGCGTCAGGTTCGACTTCTGGACCTCGATGGCCGACCTCGGCCGCCTCGTCCTGCGCTCGCGCGCCAAGGGTCTGAAGTCGCGGCTGCTGATCGCGCTCGCCCTGGTGCTGCTCGGCAAGTGGACCGGGGTCAGCGCGCCGCTGCTGCTGCAGCGGGCCATCGACCAGCTGAACCACGGCCGCACCGACGCCCAGGCGATCTTCGTCGGCTTCGCCGGCTTCGCGGCCGGCTGGGTGCTGCTGCGCTTCATCGCCAACACCGCGCCCTACATGCGCGACTCGATCTTCACGCCGGTCAGCCAGGCCGCGTTCGCGCGCTCGGCCACCGAGACCTTCGCCCACGCCCTGGGCCTGTCGATGAACTTCCACCAGGGCAAGCGCACCGGGGGCCTGGCGCGGATCATCGACCGCGGCGCGCGCTCGACCGACTTCCTGCTGCGCAGCGTGGTCTTCAACCTCGGCCCGACCGTGCTCGAGCTGGTCATGGCCGCCTGGATCCTGACCACCCATTTCAACTGGACCCTGGCGGCGGTCGCCATCGCCACCATCGCCGTCTACGTCGCCTTCACCTTCGGCATCTCGAACTGGCGCATCGCCCATCGGCGGCGGCTGAACGAGGCCGACAGCGAGGCCGCCGGCATGGCCGTCGACGCGCTGATGAACTACGAGACCATCAAGACCTTCGGCGCCGAGGAGCGCACCGTCGGCCGCTACGCCGAGGCGATGGGCGACTACGCGCGTGCGGCGGTGAAGGCCAACACCTCGCTGCAGCTTCTGAACGCGATCCAGTCGGTGGTGATGAGCCTGGGCCTGGTGCTCATCGTCCTGCTGGCCGGCGTGCAGTTCCTGAGCACCCACGGCCAGCCCGGCGGCATGACCATCGGCGGCGTCACCGCCTGCGTGCTCATCCTGCAGCAGGTCTACGGGCCGCTGAACGTGCTCGGCATGAACTACCGCGAGATCCGCCAGGCGTTCATCGACATGGAGCAGATGCTGGAGTTGCGCGCCGTCCAGCCCGACATCGTCGATGCGCCGGACGCGCGGCCGCTGCCGCCGGCGTCGGACCGGGGCGCGGACCTCGTGTTCGAGAACGTCTCGTTCCAGCATACGGCCCGTTCCGTCGGGCTCTCGGGCGTCGACTTCGAGATCCCGCCGGGGACGACCACGGCGCTAGTCGGGCCGTCGGGTTCCGGCAAGACCACGGTCGTGCGCCTGGCGCTGCGGCTCCTGGACCCGCAGGGCGGACGGGTGCTGATCGACGGCCTCGACCTGCGCCAGGCGAGCCTCGCCTCGCTGCGCAAGGCGGTGGCCCTGGTGCCTCAGGACGTCGCCCTCTTCAACGACACCCTCTACGCCAACATCGCCTTCGCCGCGCCACAGGCGAGCCCCGAGCAGGTGTGGGCGGCCGCGGAGGCGGCCGAACTGGCGAAGTTCATCGACGGCCTGCCGTACAAGATGGAGACGAAGGTCGGCGAGCGCGGGCTGAAGCTCTCGGGCGGCGAGCGCCAGCGTGTCGGCCTCGCCCGCGCGCTGCTGGCCAATCCGCGCCTGCTGATCCTCGACGAGGCCACCAGCGCCCTCGACGGGCGCACCGAGGCGGCAATCCAGGCGACCCTGCGCAAGGTCAGGGCAGGGCGCACGACCCTGGTCGTCGCCCACCGCCTGTCGACCATCGCCGACGCCGACCAGATCCTGGTGCTGCGCCGCGGCCGCATCGTCGAGCGCGGCGACCACGACACCCTCTTGGCGCGCGGCGGCGAGTACGCGGCCCTCTGGCGCCGTCAGATCCGCAGCGAGGAGGCTACTCGGCCGCCTCCGGATACGGTCGTCCCGGCGCAATAGGCTTCGGCCGGCCCCACTCGGGCAGCACGCCCCTGAACGGCTTGACCACGAGGCCGAAGCGGCGAGCCAGCTCCTTGGGCGCAGCCAGCGCGGCGGGGGTCAGGAAGAGGGTCAGCAGGGTCGAGAACGACAGGCCCCAGACCACGGTGGCCGACAGCTGCACCCACCACTCCGAGCCCGGCGCCTTGATCTCGATGCCGCCCTCGCGGAAGTCGGGGTGCACCTGGAACATCATCGGCAGCAGGCCGATCACGGTCACCACCGTGGTCAGCATCACCGGCCGGAAGCGCTGGGTCGCCGCGCGCACGGCCGCGTCCAGGGCGTCGTACCCCGATCGCCTGAGCTGGTAGAAGGTGTCGACGAGCACGATGTTGTGGCCGACGACGACCCCGGCCAGGGCGACGACGCCCGTGCCCATCATGATCACGGATATGTAGTCGAAGGTGTGGAACAGGTTCAGGTCCACGCCCAGCAGCACGCCCACCGTCGACAGCACCACCGCCGAGAGGGTCACGACCACGCCGTAGAAGCTGTTGAACTGCCACAGCAGGATCATGGCCATCAGGAACAGGGTCACCAGCATGGCCACGGCGAAGAACACGTTCGCCTTCTGCGCCTCCTCGTCGGCGCCGCGGAACTTCCAGCGCACCGACGGGTCGATCGGCGCCTTCATCAGCCACGGCCGCAGCTGCTCGATCTTCTGGTTCGGCGCGATGCCCGTGACGTTCGCCTGGACCACGACCAGCCGCTGGCTGTCGCGGCGGTTGATGCTGGTCACCTGCTGCGCCGGGGCCATCTTGACGAAGTAGCTGGCCGGCACCGGTCCGGACGGGGTGGTGATCTTCAGCCGGTCGAAGGCCGACAGGTTGCGCGCGTCGGGCGGGAAGCGCACGCGGATGTCGAGCTCGTCCTGGGCGTCGTCGGGCCGGAACTTGCCGACCAGGATGCCGTCGGTGACGAACTGGATCGCCTGGCCGACCGAGAGCACGTCGACGCCGTAGCGGCCCGCGGCGATGCGGTCGACGGTGAAGTTCCACTCGATGCCGGGCGAGGTGCGGCTGTCCTCCAGCTCCTTGATCTGCGGGTCGGCGGCCAGGTGCGCGCGGATCAGGTTGGCGGCGCGGTCCAGCGCCACCGGATCCTGGCTCTGCAGCTGGATCTGCACGTCCTTGCCCACCGGCGGCCCGCTCTGCGGCAGGCGCACTTCGGTCTGCACGCCGGGGGTCTCGCCGACGCGCCGCTCGATCTCGTGGGCGATGTCCATGCCGGTGATGTGGAGCTTCTTCTCCTCGTCGAAGTCGACGAACTCCATCTGGATGCGGCCGATCATGTCGTTCGGCGGGCCGTTGCGGAAACCGCCGCCGCCGTTGCCCGTGCCGACGCGGACGTCGAGGGCCTTCACGCCCTTGATGCCGGTGATCTTGGTCTCGACCTGCCGCACCAGGGCGTCCATCGCCTGGATCGAGAGGTTGCCGCGCGCCTTGACGTAGACGGCGACGTTGTCGGGGTCCTGGCGCAGGAAGAATTCGGTCGCGTGCTTCTGCGCGGCGAACGAGAACACGATCACGAAGATGGTCACGATCGCCGCGCCGGTGACCATGAACGGCCGCTGCCCGGCGCCGCGGATCATGCGCGCGTACCAGCCCATGAAGCCGCTCATCTGCGACGGATCGCCGTGCTCGGACTTCTCGATCTCGGCCAGGTGCGCCAGGTCCGCGCCCTGCTTGCGGCCCATGATCGAGCCGAGCGCGGGGGTGAAGATCAGGGCGACGAAGATCGAGGCGCCGAGGACGAAGAACAGCGTCAGCGGCAGGAAGCTCATGAACTTGCCGGGGATCGAGTTCCAGAACAGGAACGGCAGGAAGGCGCTGAGCGTCGTCAGGGTGCCGTTGACCACCGGCCAGAACATGCGCTTGCCGGCTGCGCCGAAGGCGGCGGCCTTGTCGAGGCCCTCGGCCATCTTGCGGTCGGCGTACTCCACCACCACGATGCCGCCGTCGACCAGGATGCCGACGGCCAGCACCATGCCGAACATCACCATCTGGTTCAGGGTGACGTGCATCTGCTGCAGCACCAGGAAGGCGATCATGAAACAGATCGGGATCGCCATCCCCACCATGATCCCCTGACGCACCCCCAGCGTCGCGATGATGATCAGCATGACGAGCAGCGTCGCGGTGATCAGGCCGCTCTCGAGCATCGTCAGGGTGTGGGAGATGAACTCGCTCTCGTCGAACGAATAGTCGGCGCGGATCGTCGGATCCCAGTGCTTCTGCTCCTGCTCGACGGTCTTGCGGACCTCGGAGATGGTGTCGAGCAGGTTCGCGCCGGGACGCTTGACGACGTAGAGGGTGAACGACTGCTGGCCGTTGTAGCGGCTGATCGAGGTCGGCTCCTTGAAGGTGCGGCGCACCTCGCCGATGTCGCCGACGGTGACGATGCGGTCGCCGTTCTTCTTGATCGGCAGCAGCAGGATGTCCTGCGGGCTGTTGATGACGCCCGGCAGCTTGACCGCGAAGGCGCCCTGGCCCGTGCGCACGTTGCCGGCCGGGACCAGCTGGTTGTTGCGGGAGATGACGCCGGCCAGGTCGTTGGTGGTGACGTTGTACGCCTCCATCCGCACCGGATCGATGGTGACCTCCAGCACCTCCTCGCGGGCGCCGGACATGTCGGCCGACAGCACCCCGGGCAGGCCGAGCAGCCGGTCCTGGAGCTGTCGGGCCGTGCCGTAGAGGGCCCGTTCGGGCGCGGCGCCGTGCAGCACGACCCCGATCACCGGGTTCTCGCTGATGTTGGCTTCGTCGATCTCGGGCGGCAGGGCGTCGGGCGGGAACTTCGAGCGCGCCAGGTCGACCTTGGCGCGGACGTCCTCCAGGACCTTGTTCTTGTCGAAGTTGATCTCGAATTCCATGTTCACGATGGCCACGCCCTGGCGCGCCGACGCGTTCATTTCCTTCAGGCCTTCGATCGACTTCAGCTCGTTCTCCATCGGGCGCACGAGCAGGCGCTCGGCGTCTTCCGGGCTGACGCCGGGGTAGGGGACGATCACCGTGACGAACGGGATGGTGATGTCCGGGTCCGCTTCGCGCGGCACCGTGAAGTAGGCGAAGAGGCCGAACAGCGTCAGCACCGCGGTGACCGCCAGGATCACCTTGCGCCGCTTGATCGCGCCGTCGATCAGGGCTCCGATCATGACCTCACAACTCCTTTGCGGCCGCGCTCCCTAGCGGGAGGCGACGCGAACCTTCTGGCCTTCGGACACGTAGCTCTGGCCGACGGTGATGACGCGCACCGTGCCGCGCAGGCCGCTGACCCAGATGCCCTGCGGCGTCTCTTCGAGAACCGACACCGGCGCGAAGGCGACCGTGCCGTCGGCGGTGACGTAGCGCACGCCCTGGCGGCCCGCGGCGTCCAGCACCAGCGCCGGCGTCGGCACCAGGTGCGCCGGGCCGACGCCGGCGTCGAGGTCGATGTCGGCCGAAAGCCCCGAGCGCACCCGCGCGCCGGGGTTTGGGGCGGTGATCTCGAGGTGATAGGTGCGGGTGGTCGGATCGGCGTCGCGGGCCACGAAGCGGATGTGGCCGGTGATCGTCTCGCCGGACACCAGCCTGGCGGTGGCGGCCGCGCCGACCTTGACCTTGCCGGTCTCGGTCTCCGGGATGTCGCCGACGATCAGCAGCGGGTCGAGCTCGATCATCGTGCCGCACGGCTGGCCGGGCGAGAGGTAGGCGCCGACCTCCGCGTCGCGGTGGTCGAACACGCCGGCGAACGGGGCGCGGATGTTCACCTGGGCCAGGGCCACCTCGGCCTGGCGGACCGCGGCCTGGGCCTGGTCGAGGTTGGCCTGGTCGCTCAGCACCTGGGTCGGGGAGCGGAAGCCCTTCGCGGCGAGGTTCGACGAGGCCTGCATCTGCAGCTGGCGCGACTTCCACATCGCCTTGGCCTGGTCGACAGCGGCCTGGCGCGCGTCCACCGACAGGCGGCACAGCACCGTTCCGGCGCCGACCATGGTGCCCTGCAGGACCGGCGTCTGGGCGACGACGCCCGACGTCTCCGAGCGGACCACCACCGAGCGGGCGGCCTGGGTGCGGCCGCGCAGGGCCACCCGGTAGGGATGCTGGGATTCCGGCGTGACGGCCACCTGCACGAGCGGGATGGCGTTGGCGGGCTGGGTCGGATGGGCGGCGGCCTCGTCCCCGTGGCCGCGGCCCAGGAACGGCCGCACCACCAGGTACAGCATGACGACGGCCACGATGGCCGCGGCCACCAGGTAGGAAGACTTGATGCGCATGGTCGGCCCGAAAGAAGCGGTCGGGGCGGCAGAACCTTCGCGCGGCCGAACGCGCCGATCCCGCCCCCGGGATTTCAACGAACGTGGGTTGTGAGGGGCGTTGCTCCAAGTCGCAAATGAAAAGGAGGAAAGATTTACGCAACAAAACCGCGCAGCCTTGGGTCGAAATGCGGCCTGACGGGGGCGCCCCGTTGGGCTAGAAGGCCCGCGGCGCGTCCGGCGCCGGCGGTCCGAAGGAGACGAAACCCATGCGCTACCTGCACACCATGGTCCGGGTGAAGGACCTGGATAAGGCCATCGACTTCTACTGCGACAAGCTGGGCCTGGTGGAGGTCACGCGCGTGGAGAACCCGGGCGGCCGGTTCACCCTGGTGTTCCTGTGCGCGCCCGAGGACGTGGAAGACGCCCGGGCCAAGCGCGCGCCGATGGTCGAGCTGACCTACAACTGGGACACCGAGGACTACCAGGGCGGGCGCAACTTCGGCCACCTGGCCTACCAGGTCGACGACATCTACGCGACGTGCCGGCGCCTGATGGACGGCGGCGTCACCATCAACCGTCCGCCGCGCGACGGCCACATGGCCTTCGTCCGCTCGCCGGACGGCATCTCCATCGAGCTGCTGCAGAAGGACGGGCGCCTGGAGCCCGCCGAACCCTGGACCTCGATGCCGAACGTCGGCGCCTGGTAGGGGAGACCCCGCCGCCCGCGCTTGACGCAACTCAAGGCGCCCGAGCCGCTTCCAGGTCCTGATCGTCGCAGGACGAACGATGCGGGGAGGCGCCGATGCCGCGCTATCTGCCTGTGGCCGTGGCGGCCCTGACCCTTGCTGCGCCGCTCGCGGCGCGGGCGCAGCTGATCGACGTCAGCACGGACTGGAAGACCAGGACCGGGCTGCAGACCTACTGCCCCGACGCCACCGAGCGCCGCGTCGTCGTCCAGGGACCCGGGCGCCTGGTTCTCAGGATCGAGATGAAGCCCTACCGGTCAGCGGGGAAGATGGCCTACGTGCCGATCACCTGGACCGAGTTCCGCGCCGACGGGTCGAACACCGGCTGGGGCGATACGCCGTTCGCCGGCCACCAGTACACGCGCTGGACATCGGCCGGCCGCGAGGTGCGCAACTTCATCGACGGCCAGCCGCTCGAGATGGAGCGGGTCTGGAACCTGGATGCGCGCAAGTACGCGGTCGGCGTCAGGCTCGGCGCGCCGTGCCAGTCGCTCGGCGGGGCCGGTTTCACCCAGTTCGGCCAGGCCCAGCACCTCGTGCTCGCCTTCGAGGGCGCGACCTCCAATACGACGGCGCCCCCGACCCAAACGACCCGGCGCGTGTTCGACAACAGCAATGGCGGCGCCGTGGCCAACCGGCCGACGCGGCCGACCGTGCTGCGCCTCGGCGCGGCCACCTTCGTGGCCACCATCACCGACTACCACTGGAACGGCGGCGCCGGCGCAGCGCCCGGGACGATCGCCCTGCGCGACGCCTCCGGCCATGTGTTCGGTCCCTGGCGCGCGAGGCTCCAGGGCAAGGCGTACTGGGTCGCCACCGTCAACGTGAGGCTTCCCGCCGGGACCTACACGGTCATCGACTCCGATCTGTCGACATGGTCGCAGAACGCCGGCTCGGGCGGGGCCGGCATGAGCTGGCTGGAAGGCTACCCCGCGGGCTGAGGCGTGCGGATCGGGTGGTCCAGTTCGCCGGTGGTCCAGCCGCCGCCGAGGGCGGCGATGAGGTCGACGGCCGCGGCCAGGCGGCTGGCCTGGTTCTGCAGCGCCGCGCGCTCGGCGCCGTACGCGGCGGTCTGGGCCACGACCACGGCCGTGTAGTCGACCTGGCCGGCGTTGTACTGGTTCAACAGGATGCGCTCGTTCTCGCGCGCCGCGGCCAGCGACTGGTCGCGCAGGGCCTGCTCTGCGGCCAGCACGCGCTGGGCGGCGAGGTTGTCCTCGACTTCGCCGAGGCCGTTCAGCACCGCCTGGCGATAGAGCGCCACCTGCTGGTCGTAGGCCGCGCGCGCCTGGCTGACCCGGGCCCCGCGGGCGCCGGCGTCGAACAGGGTCCCCGCCAGCTGGGCTCCCACGGACCACAGCGTGCTCGAGGCGCTGAACAGATTGCCGAGCTCCGACGAGGCGAAGCCGCCCGAGCCGGTGAGGGTCAGGTCCGGGTAGTAGGCGGATTTCGCCACGCCGATCTGGGCGTTGGCCTGGGCCGCGCGGCGCTCGGCGGCGGCGATGTCGGGCCGGCGCTGCAGCAGGGTGGACGGCACCCCGGCCGGGATCTGCGGCGGGACCAGGGTCCAGGGCGCGCTCGTCAGGGTGAGCTCGGCCGGCGGGCGGCCGGTCAAGATGGCGATGGCGTGCTCCAGCCGCGCCCGCTGCTGCTCCAGGTCGGCGTCGTCGGCCTTGGCGTTGGCGAGCTGGGTCTGGGCCGAGAGCACGTCGCTGCGCGCGGCGACGCCGGCGTTGTAGCGGTTCTGGGTCACCGTCAGGCTACGGCCGTAGGCGACCACGGTGGCGTCGGACAGCCGCTTCTGCTCGTCGAGCTGGCGCAGCTGGATGTAGTCGAGCGCCAGGGTCGTCTGCGCCGAGAGCCGGGCGTTGGCGAGGTCGGCGGCGCTCGCCTGGGCGCCGGCCCTGGCGGCCTCGACGGTGCGCCGGATGCGGCCCCAGAGGTCGGGCGCCCAGCTGGCGCCCAGGCCGACGCGGTAGCTGGTCGTGGTCCCCCGCCCGCCGGTCACCGTGCCGCCCGGCGTCACCGTCCCGCCGCCGCCCCCGCCGCCCGAGGCCTCGGCGGAGCCATTGTAGGTGACGGTCGGGAAGAGGGCGGCGCGCTGCTCGCGCACCAGGGCCTCGGACTGGCGCCAGGCCGCCTCGGCCGCAGCCAGGTTCTGGTTGGAGATGTCGACCCGCTGCTCGAGCTCGTTCAGCACCGGATCGTTCAGGACGGTCCACCAGTCGCGGCGGTCGGCGGCGTCGGAGGGCTGGGCCGGGACCCAGCCGGCGGCCTCCTTGTAGGTCGGCGACACCGGCGCCGTCGGGCGGTGGTAGTTCGGGCCGACCATGCAGCCGGCGAGGGCGGCGCTGGCGAGGAGGACGGGAAGGAGGGGCTTCGTCATGGCGGTCACGCGGCGGGGAGGGCTTCGCTGGCCGGGGCGGCCGGCCGGCGACGGCGGCGCAGGCGGTCGAGGTAGAGGTAGACGACCGGCGTCGTGAGCAGGGTCAGCACCTGGCTGACGATCAGGCCGCCGATGATGGCGATGCCCAGCGGCCGGCGCAGCTCCGAGCCCTCGCCCCAGCCGATCGCCAGCGGCAGGGCGCCCAGCATGGCCGCGAAGGTGGTCATCATGATCGGCCGGAAGCGGGTCAGCGCCGCCTGGTAGATCGCCTCGCGCGGCGTCAGGCCCTCGTTGCGCTCGGCCGCCAGGGCGAAGTCGATCATCATGATCGCGTTCTTCTTCACGATGCCGATCAGCAGGATCACGCCGATCAGGGCGATGATCGAGAACTCGGTGTGGAAGAGGATCAGGGCGATCGCCGCCCCGACCCCGGCCGAGGGCAGGGTCGAGAGCACCGTCAGCGGGTGCACGTAGCTCTCGTAGAGCATGCCCAGCACCAGGTAGACGGCGGCGATGGCGGCGGCGATCAGGATCGGCTCGTTGCCGAGCGACTGCTGATAGACGCGCGCGGTGCCCTGGAAGCTGCCGTGCACATTGGCCGGCATGCCGATGTCGGCCTGGGCCTGGGCGATGGCGGCGGTGGCGTCGCTGAGCGACTTGCCGGGCGCCAGGTTGAACGAGATCGTCGTCGCCGGCTGGGCGTCCTGGTGGTTGACGCTGGTCGGGGTCGAGCCGTCGGCCCACTGGGCGATTTCCGACAGGGGCACGATCTGCTCGGGCGCGCTGGAGACGGCCGTCCCCTGCGAGGCGCCGCGGGCCGGCGGCGCCGTCGGGCCGGTGGTCGAGGCCTGGGCGCCCGAGACGCCGGCGTTCGCCGAGGTGGCGCTGAAGCCGACGACGCCGGTCGCGCCCGTCTGCCGCGCGGCGGCGGTCGTGCCGGACGTGGCGGTGAAGCCGTTGTTCGCCAGGGCCGGCGAGGTCTCCGCCGACCGGTCGCCCGGCTGGGTCGCGGCCGCCCGCCCGTTGCTGACGTAGAGCCCCTTCAGCGCCGTCGGGTCCTGGGTCAGGTTCGGCGCGGCCTCCATCACCACGTGGTACTGGTTCTCGGCGCGGTAGATGGTCGACACCTGCCTCTGGCCGAAGGCGTCGTAGAGGGCGTTGTCGATGTCGCGGTTCGTCAGGCCCAGTCGCGCGGCCTTGTCGTGGTCGATGGTGACGAAGCTCTCCAGGCCGTGGTCCTCCTGGTCGGTGTTGACGTCCTC
Source organism: Caulobacteraceae bacterium (assembly GCA_035549595.1). Taxonomy (GTDB): domain Bacteria; phylum Pseudomonadota; class Alphaproteobacteria; order Caulobacterales; family Caulobacteraceae; genus Acaudatibacter. The sequence goes on along the minus strand of DASZQQ010000225.1, from coordinate 5,874 downwards.
CAGCGCCGGCTGCTGCTTCATCGCGTCCGACAGCTTCAGCGCCCAGGTGCGCAGGTCCTCCAGGTTCTCGGCCTTCAGCGTGTACTGGTAGGTGGCGTTGCTCTGGCGCCCGCCGACGCGCACGTCCTGGACCGGGTTGAGGAACAGGTTGGCGCCGGTGACGCGCGCCAGCTTCGGCCGCAGCCGCGCGACCACGTCCTCCGACCCGCCCTTGCGCTGCGAGCGCGGCTTCAGCACCACCTGCAGGAAGCCGCCTGCCGAGCGGCCGCCCTGGTAGGCCACCACCGTCTGCACCGACGGGTCGCGGCCGATGATGTGGACGAACTGCAGCATCCGCCGGCGGCTGATCTGGAACGAGCTCGACTGGTCGGACTGCAGGCCGCCCATCAGCTGGCCGGTGTCCTGCTGCGGGAAGAAGCCCTTGGGCACGACGCCGAACAGATAGACGTTGAGGACGATGGTCGCGATCAGCACCGCCAGCATGATCGGCCCGGCGTCCAGCGACCAGGCGAGCGCGCGGCGGTAGAGGCCCTGCATGGCGCCGAAGGTGCGGTCGGAGAACCGGGCGAGGCGATTGCGCGCGCCGCCCTCGCGCGGGGGGTCGATCAGGAAGGCGCACATCATCGGCGTCGTCGTCAGGCTGATCACCAGCGAGACCAGGATCGCCGCCGAAAGGGTGATGGCGAACTCGCGGAACAGGCGCCCGACGATGCCGCCCATCAGCAGGATCGGCAGGAACACGGCGACCAGGGAGATGCTGATCGAGAGCACCGTGAAGCCGACCTCGCCGGCCCCGCGCAGCGCCGCCTCGAACCTCGGCATGCCCTGCTCGACGTGGCGGGTGACGTTCTCGACCACGACGATGGCGTCGTCGACGACGAAGCCGGTGGCGATGGTCAGGGCCATCAGCGACAGGTTGTCGAGCGAGAAGCCGAGCAGGAACATCACCCCGACAGCGCCGGCCAGGGACACCACCACGGCCACGCTCGGGATCAACACCGCCTTGCCGTTGTGCAGGAAGAAGGCGACCACGGCGATCACCAGGATCACCGAGATCGCCACGGTGCGCTCCACGTCGGCCAGGGAGGCGCGGATGGTGATGGTGCGGTCGGCGGCGACCTGCAGGTCGATGTCGGCCGGCAGGGCCTCGGTCAGGGCCGGGATGCGCGCCTTCACCCGCTCCACCGTGCCGATGATGTTGGCCCCCGGCTGGCGCGCGATGATCACCAGCACCGCCGGCTTGCCGTTGAAGAGGCCGAGGTTGTGCACGTCCTCGACCGAATCCTGCACGTCGGCGATGTCGGTCAGGCGCACCGGCGCGCCATTGCGCCAGGCGATCACCAGCGGGGCGTAGTCCCTGGCCGAGACGCCGGCGTCGTTGGTGTAGATCTGGAACCGCCTGGCGCCATCCTCGACCACGCCCTTGGGCCGGTTGGCGTTGGCCGAGGCGAGGGCCGCGCGCACGTCCTCCAGGGCGATGCCGTAGCGCGACAGGGCCTGGGGGTTCAACTCGACGCGCACCGCGGGCAGGGAGGCGCCGCCGATCTCGACCTCGCCGACGCCCTTCACCTGGCTCAGCTGCTGCTGGATGAGGTTGGCGGCCGCGTCGTAGATCTGGCCGGGCGTCCTCGTCTTCGAGGTCATGGCCAGGATCAGGATCGGCGCGTCGGCCGGGTTGCGCTTCGAATAGGTGGGGTTCTGGCGCAGCGTCGCCGGCAGGTCGGCGCGGGCGGCGTTGATCGCCGCCTGCACGTCGCGCGCGGCGCCGTCGATGTTCCGGTCGAGGCCGAACTGCAGGATGATGTTGGTCTGGCCGACGCCGCTGCGCGAGGTCATCTCGTTGACGTCCGAGATGATGCCGAGACGCCGCTCCAGGGGCGTCGCGACGCTGGAGGCCATGGTCTCCGGGCTCGCCCCCGGAAGGGACGCACGCACCGCCACCACCGGGAAGTCCACCTGCGGCAGCGGCGAGACCGGCAGGCGGAAGAAGGCCGCGGCCCCGGCCAGGAAGAGGCCAAGGGTCATCAATACCGTGGCGATCGGCCGGCGGATGAAGGGCGCGGCGAGGTTCATGGCGCCGGCCCCGCGGGCTGGGGCTCCGGCTCGCCGGGCTCACTGGGCTCGCCGCCGCGCCGGCGCAGGCGGCGGGCCAGGCGGTCGAACTGCACGTAGATCACCGGCGTGGTGAAGAGCGTCAGCGCCTGGCTGACGATCAGTCCGCCGACGATGGAGATCCCCAGCGGGTGGCGCAGCTCCGAGCCCACGCCCCAGCCGAACATCAGCGGCAGCGCCCCGAACAGGGCCGCCAGGGTGGTCATGATGATCGGCCGGAAGCGCAGCAGGGCGGCCTGGTGGATCGCCTCGCGCGGCGACTTGCCCTCCTCGCGCTCGGCGTCGAGGGCGAAGTCGATCATCATGATCGCGTTCTTCTTGACGATGCCGATCAGCAGGATGATGCCGATGATGCTGACCACCCCCAGGTCCTGGCCGAACAGCATCAGCGCCAGCAGCGCCCCGACCCCCGCCGACGGCAGGGTCGAGAGGATCGTCACCGGGTGGATGTAGCTCTCGTAGAGCACGCCCAGCACGATGTAGACGCAGACGATCGCCGCCAGGATCAGCCACAGTTCGTTGGCGAGCGACGCCTGGAAGGCGTCGGCGGCGCCGAGGAAGGTCGTGGTCAGGGTGGCGGGCACGCCGAGGTCCTTCTCGGCGGCGCGGATCGACGAAACGGCTTCGCCGAGCGAAACGCCGGGGGCGGTGTCGAACGAGATCGTCGCGGCCGGGAACTGGGCGACGTGGTTCACCTGCAAGGGCGCGGTGCGCTGCTCGATGGTGGCGATGGCCGACAGCGGCGTCGGCGAGCCGCCGCCCGAACGCAGGTACAGGGTCTGCAGCCCCTCCGGCGTCGTCATCAGCTTCGGGTCCGCCTCCAGGATCACCCGGTACTGGCCGCCCTGGGTGAAGATGGTCGAGATGATCCTCTGGCCGAAGGCGTCGTAGAGGGCGTCGTCCACCGAGGCCGGTGTGATGGCCAGGCGCGCGGCGGTGTCGCGGTCGATGTTCACGAACGCCGACAGGCCCTGGTTCTGCACGTCGGCGGCGACGTTGCGCAGGCGGCGGTCGGTCGAGAGCTTCTGGACGATCCGCCCGGCCCAGTCGCCGACCGTGGCCTGGTCCGAGCCTTCCAGAGAGAACTGGTACTGGGTGCGCCCGGCGGTGGCGTCGATGGTCAGGTCCTGCACCGGCAGGACGTAGAGCGTCACCCCGGGCACGGTCTCGGCCCGGGCGCGCAGGTGGTCGAGGATCGCCGCAGGCCTGGCCGTGCGGTCGCCCAGGGCCTTCAGGTTGATCAGGAACCGGGCCGAGTTGACCGTCTGGTTGTTGGCGTCGACCCCGACGAAGCCGGTCAGGCTCTCGACATCGGGGTCCTTCAGGATCGCCGCGGCGACCTCGGCCTGGTCGGCGGTGACCGCCTGGTAGGAGGTCGACTGACGCGTCACCATCACCGCCTGGACGAGGCCGGTGTCCTGGGTGGGAAAGAGGCCTTTGGGGATGGCCCAGTAGAGCAGGCCGGTCAGCACCAGGGCGGCGGCGAAGACCGCGAGCGTCAGCGCCTGGCGGTCCAGGACCCAGGTCAGGGCGCGGTCGTAGCGGGCGATGACGTCGTCGACGATCCGCTTCGAGCGGCGGCCGAAAGCGGTGTCGTCGGCCTTGTCGTGCTGCTTCAGCCAGCGGGCCGACAGCGTCGGCGTCAGGGTCAGGGAGACCACCGCCGAGACGACGATGGTGACGGCCAGGGTGATGGCGAACTGGCGGAACAGTCGCCCGACCACGTCACCCATGAAGAGGAGCGGGATCAGCACCGCGATCAGCGACACCGTCAGGGAGATGATCGTGAATCCGATCTGGCGGGCGCCCTTCAGGGCCGCCTCGAACGGCGGCTCGCCCATCTCGATGTAGCGGGCGATGTTCTCGATCATGACGATGGCGTCGTCGACCACGAAGCCGGTGGCGATGGTCAGGGCCATCAGGGTCAGGTTGTTGAGCGAGAAACCCAGCAGGTACATCGCCGCGAAGGCGCCGATCAGCGACACCGGCACGGCCACCGAGGCGATGAAGGTCGCAGGCAGGCTGCGCAGGAAGAGGAAGATCACCGCCACCACCAGGGCGACCGCCAGCAGCAGCTCGAACTCCACGTCCCGCACCGAGGCGCGGATGCCGGTGGTGCGGTCGGTGACGACGGTGACGCGCACGCCGCCGGGCAGCCCCGCGGTCAGCGACGGCAGCGCCTTCTTGATCGCATCGACGGTGGTGATGACGTTGGCGCCGGGCTGGCGCTGGACGTTGAGCACGATCGCCGGGGTGGTGTCGTAGAGCGCGCCCAGCTTGGTGTTCTCGGGCGCCTGGATGACGTTGGCGACGTCCTTCAGCCGCACCGGCGCGCCGTTGCGGTAGGCGAGGATCTGGTTCGCGTAGTCGTCGGCCGTCAGCAGCTGGTCGTTGGCGTTGATCGAATAGGCGCGGGTCGGGCCGTCGAACGTGCCCTTGGCGCTGTTGGCGTTGGCCGCGCCGATGGCGGTGCGCACGTCGGCGAGCGTCATGCCGTAGGAGGCCAGCTGGCGGGTGTTGGCCTGGATGCGCACGGCCGGCCGCTGGCCGCCGCTCAGGGACACCAGGCCCACGCCGGTCACCTGCGAGATCTTCTGGGCGATCTGGCCGTCGGCCAGGTTCTGGACCTCGGTCAGGGGCACGGTGTCCGAGGTCAGGGCCAGGGTCATGATCGGCGCGTCGGCCGGGTTGACCTTGGCGTAGATCGGCGGCGCCGGCAGGTCTGTGGGCAGGAGGCTGCCCGAGGCGTTGATCGCGGCCTGGACCTCCTGCTCGGCGACGTCGAGGCCGAGGTCGAGGTTGAACTGCAACGTCACCACGCTCTCGCCGGCCGAGCTGACCGACGACATGCGGTTGAGGTCGCTCATCTCGCCGAACTGGCGTTCCAGCGGGGCGGTGACGGTGTTGGCCATCACCTCGGGGCTGGCCCCGGGGTAGGAGGTCTGGACCTGGATCGTGGGGTAGTCGACCTCGGGCAGGGCCGACAGCGGCAGGAAGCGGAAGGCGACGAGGCCGGCCAGCACGATGGCGACCATGAACAGGCTGGTCGCCACCGGCCGCTCGATGAACGGCCGCGAGGGACTGAAGGCGCCCCCCTGCCGCGGGGCGGCGTCCATGCTCATGAGCCGCCCGGCGAGGCGCCGCCGCGGCGATGGCCGCCGTGGCGCCCGCCGCGTCCGCCGAGTCCGCCGCCGCCGAACTGCTGCCGCTCCCCGGGGAGGGTCACGCGGCCGCCGTCGCGCAGCCGGTCGCCGCCCTCGGTGATCACCGTCTCGCCGAGGGCCAGGCCCTTGGCAATGGAGAAGGTCTCGCCGGTTCCGGGTCCGACTGTCACCGGCCGCTGTTTGACCGTGTGGTCGGGCTGCAGCACCCAGACGAAGTCGCCCTGGGCGCCGTGGCGCACCGCCGTGGCGGGCACCGTGACCTGGTTCTTCAGGGTGTCGACCAGCACCGTGACGTTGACGAACTGGTTCGGGAACAGGGCCGCGCCGGCGTTGGAGAAGCGCGCCTTGGCCTTGACCGTGCCGGTGGCTGTGTCGACGAAGCTGTCGATGGCCGCCAGCGAGCCCTGGGCCAGGATCTTGCCGCCGCTGCGGTCATAGGCGGTGACCGGCAGGCCCGCGCCGCTGACCCCCGCTTTCGCCGTGATCGCCGGGATCTGGTCCTCGGGAACGGCGAACACGATGTCGATCGGGTCGATCTGGGTGACCACGGTGACGGGCGTGGCGCTGTTGGCGGTGATCTGGTTGCCGACGTCGACCT
>DASZQQ010000224.1:0-2283 GCA_035549595.1 Caulobacteraceae bacterium | reverse complement strand
CGCTTCTATTCGCTGCACCGGGACTACGGCGACTCGCCCGACCCGATCCCGACCCCGACGTCGCGCCCCATGGTGCTGATCGGTCCCGCCGATCCCGAAAAGCCGGCGTCCCACGCCGACGGCGATGGCGACGCCCACGCCGCGGCCCCTGGACAGAGCGCGGGGCTGTTCTGACCCGATGAGTTCCAAGCTCCACGACCTGATCGCCCTGGCCAAGGAGCCGTCCAGCGAGCGCCGCCGCGAACTTCTGCGCGAGGTCACCGACCTGTTCTTCGCCGGCGTCGAGGACCATCGCGACGGCGAGCGCAACCTGTTCGACGACATCATGACCCAGCTGTCGGGCGAGATGGAGGCCCAGGTCCGGGCCGAGCTCGCCTGGAAGATGGCCCCGGCGCCGGCCTCCGCCGCGCCGCGCCGGCTGGTGCGCACCCTGGCGGCCGACGCCAGCCTGGAGGTCGCCGCCCCGATCCTGGAGCGTTCCAAGAGCCTGACCGACGAGGACCTGCTGCACGTCGCGCGCAGCCGCGGCCAGGGCCACCTGCAGGCGATCTCGCGCCGCGAGGCGGTGCCGATGGCGGTCAGCGACGTGATCGTCGAGCGCGGCGACGACTCCACCCTGGGGGTCCTGCTGCGCAACGACGGGGCCGAGCTGTCGCGCGCCGCGCACGAGGCGGCGGTGGACCGCGCCGAGGCCAATCCCGAGCTGCACGAGGCAGTGGTCGACCGCAAGGGGCTGCCGGTCGACCTCTTGAACGAGATGTACTTCGTGGTCGAGGCGCAGCTGCGCAACAAGATCCTGGCGCGCAACGCCGAGATCGACCCGGAGACCTTGGAATCGGCGCTGAGCGTCAGCCGCAAGCGCGTGGCCGCCCGCGACGGCGCCCTGCCGCCCGACTATCCGGACGCCGAGCGGGCGGTGCGCCAGATGCTGGCCAAACGGGCCATCACGCCGCCGGTGCTGGCGGGCATGCTGCGCAACCGCGAGACCACCAAGTTCATGATCGCCCTGGCCGAGCTCGCCGGGATCGACTTCCACACCGCCCGCCGCATCCTCGAGCGCCGCGAGCTCGACGCCCTGGCGATCGTCTGCAAGGCGGCCGACTTCGACCGCTCGCTGTTCCTGACCTTCGCCGTCCTGGTGCTCGACCGCGACTCCAACGCCATGGGCCGCGCGCGCGAATACGGCGAGCTCTATTCCGAGCTGCCCAAGGAAAGCGCCCAGCGCACCTTGCGCTTCTGGCGCATGCGCCGCTCGACCGGCGACATCGCGGCCTGATCCTCGGCCCGGGGACATGATCCGGCCGCAGGCCGTTCGTGTCCCCTCCAGATGTCCCGGACCACGCCCCCTTTTGGAACGCCAAGTCCGCCAAGGACGCCAAGCGCGCCAAGGCGTTGGGACCTTTCGCGCGCAGCGCGCCACCGATCGGATCGCGACGCTGGCGCGTCGCAAGGCCCCTTGGCGTGCTTGGCGTCTTGGCGTCCTTGGCGTCGAAAAAGGTGACAGCCCCCGGGGACGGGGACGGGGTCAGGCGGTCGGGAGGCCGGTGAGGCGTTCCAGACCGCGGGCGGCGATGTCGGCGAGCGAGCGCAGGCCCTGCTCGGCGAACACGTCGAGCGCCGCGTCGAAGGCCACGGCGGCCGCCGCGCGCTCGCCGCGGTCGCGGCCGGTGATCTCCAGGCGCGCCTCGTAGAGCCGGCCCAGGTGCACCTGGATCAGGGCCCAGGCGACCGGGTCGCGCCGGTGGGGGGCCAGCGCCAGCTCGCTCTTGAACGCCGCCTCGGCCGCGTCGAGCACGGCCAGGTCGCCGGTCAGTTCGGCCGAGCGCGCCAGGCAGATGGCGCGGTTGCTGGCGACCACCGCGCGCAAAGCCAGGCCCGGCGCGTCCTTCAGCACCAGGGCGGCGCGGTCGAAGCTGGTCACGGCCTTCTCGAAGGCGGCCTCGTTCAGACCCGCCTCGCCGAGCGCCTGCAGGCCGAGGCCCAGGGCGGCCTGGCCGCGGGCCCAGTCGAGCGGGCTGTGGTCGCGCGGCTGGCCTTCGAGCGCGTCGGCGAGGGTGGCGACGGCGTCGGCGATGGCGCCGAGGTCGCCTTCCAGGTCCCCGAGTGCGGCCTTGGCCTGGGCGCGCTGCGCGTCGAGGCGGCTCCAGGTCAGCGGCGTGCGGGCCGGATCGATACGGGCCGCGGCGTTTTCGAGTTCGTCGACCGCGCGCCGCACGAGGCGCGCGTCCTTCAGGCGCAGGCCCGCCCCGGCGAAGAGGTCGGCCCGCGCCGAGCGCGCTTCCG
>DASZQQ010000223.1:0-11302 GCA_035549595.1 Caulobacteraceae bacterium | reverse complement strand
TCGCGCCCGCCAGGAGCACGAGCGCGATGGACCGCCCCTTGCCGATCAATGCCGCCGCCACGCGCCCGCCGGTGTTACCGTTTCCGGCTGCTCAGCCTGGACGAGAGCGCTTCAGATCCGGTTAACGATCCCGCCCGCTGGAGCGGCGCCCCGGCCGCTGTTACAAGCCGCTGCCTAGCGCTTCGCGCGCCAGGAAGGGTGGCCGAGCGGTTTAAGGCACCGGTCTTGAAAACCGGCGAGGTGCAAGCCTCCGTGGGTTCGAATCCCACCCCTTCCGCCACGCCATCGCCGATGGCGCATTCGACCAACCGCCGAAGCGAAGTCCGCCTGCTGGCCTTCGGTGATAGTGCAATCGATCCGCAGACGGTGGGAGCCTTCGAGGTCAGACCAACTCGATTTGCGCGGCGTGGCCCGGCGCCGCGGCGAGGCGGACGTCACGGGTCAGCAGAGGTGAGTCGAGGGCTTCCGCCAAAGCGACGTAGGCGGCGTCGTAGGCGGTCAGGTTGGCCCGCAATTGCCAGATGCGCGGCAGGAAGATGTCGTGGGGATAGCGTTGCAGCGGGAAGTCCGAGAGGTCGGTCAGCGCCAGACGGCCTCGCTCTGCATTCAGGTCGCCCTTGGCGACATAGCGGCGGATCACCTGGGCGACTTCGACATCCAGCAGATGCGGCGCGTGCAGCGACTGGCCTGGTGCGAACAGCCTCGCCTCGACAGCCTTCCCCGCAGGCGTAAGCAGCAGGATTTCAAGCAGAACCGAAGCGTCGACGACGATCACGCACGATCCCGTTCGGCGCGCAGCGCGTCCGCCGGGGACTCGGAAAGGTCGGACGGCGTCCGGCTGTGAAGCCGCGCCCTCAGTTCATCCAGCGTCGGCCGCTCGGCGACGCGGCGAAGCTCGCCAAGCAGGTAGTCCGACAGCGACATGCCAGCCAGCGCCGCGCGCGACTTGAGCTGCCGATGGAGCGGCTCGGGAACGTTGCGGATCTGGACCATCGTACCCATGCAAATAGAATGAACGCATGTGGTCCACATGTCAAAGTCCGGCCCGCCGCGGGGCGATCTGCAAGCGTAGCTCGCATCATCATCCGTCGTCCGCGCTCAGGTCCTCGAACCCGATCATCCCCGGCGCCTTCGCCTGGAAGGTCACGAACCCCGTGCACCCCAGCCGGCGGCAGCGGGCCTTGCGGTTCCAGAGGCTGTAGGCGGCGCCCTTGACCTTGGCGACCAGGGCGAGGTCGACGGGCATCATCAGGCCGCACCTGCCGCAGTGGGAGATCACCTCCCAGTTCTGGCGACGCATGGCGTCGACGCTTTCCGCCCGCCCGCGCCGCATGCGCAGCGGGACCCGGTCCGGATTCCTGTGCCCCATGGTCCGACCATGAACAAACTGGGAACTTCCGGTCAATGCGGCGCCATCGCCCGCGTGCAGGAAATTACGCCTTCGCCTTCCCAGCGCACTTTCAGCGAAAGTGGACACCGGTTTCGCGTCCGAAAGTGCGCCAACCTTTTGATTTGGAGCATGATTCACGGTCTAGGCTGATTCAGCCTGGACCGATCATGCCCCAGGGTCCCCCTTGGCGCCGCTGCGGCGCGCCTTAAGAAGCTTATCGCGGTTCACCCGGGAAGCGGGGCCCTGCTGGAGGCGACGACAGGCATGCTGAACAAGCTCGACGACTTTCCGATCCACCAGACGCCCGAGCCCATCGCCGTGCCGGCGACGAGCGACCGCAACGTCTACGACCGCACCTGGTTCAACGGCTACGCCGCCGACGGCAGCTACTATTTCGGCGTCGGCATGGCGATCTATCCGCACCGCGGGATCCTGGACGGAGCCTTCTCGGTGGTGACCAGGGACGGGCGCCAGCACTGCTTCTACGGCTCGCGCCGGGCGCCGACCGAGCGCACCGACATGTCGGTCGGGCCGTTCCGCCTCGAGGTCATCGAGCCGATGAGGCGCACCCGCGTGGTGCTGGAGGAGAACGAGAGCGGCATCACCTGCGACCTGACGTTCTCGACCCGCACGGCGGCGATCCAGGAGGCGCGCCAGACCCTGTGGACCGGCGCGCGGCGGACGATGGACGCCACCCGCTTCGACCAGTTCGGCCGCTGGAGCGGCTGGGTGAAGAGCCCGGACGGCAAGATCACCGTGGTCGAGGGCGAGTGCCACGGCACCAAGGACCGCTCGTGGGGCGTGCGCGGCGTCGGCGAGCGCGAGGTCGGAGGCGCGCCGGCCATGCCGGGCGGCATCATGTTCCTGTGGGCGCCGCTGTTCTGGGACGACCACATCACCCACGCGATCTTCTTCGACGGCCAGAAGGGCGAGGCCCTGGTGCGCGAAGGCATCGTCGCGCCGCTGTACAAGTCCGAGGCCGAGGTGCCCGGCGTCGAGGACGGCCGCGACCAGCGCATGGCCACCGCCCGCCACCGGGTGCAGTACCACCCCGGCACGCGCCTGGCCCGCCACGCCGAGATCGACCTCGTCGACCACGACGGCGGCACCCGCACGATCAGCCTCGAGCCGATCCTGAAGTTCCAGATGAAGGGCCTGGGCTACGGCCATCCCGAGTGGGGACAGGGCATGTGGAAGGGCGAGTTGGCGATCGGCCACGAGTCCTTCGACCCGCGCCAGCTGGATCCCCTCGAGCCCTGGCACCTGCACACCCAGCAGGTGGTGCGCGCCACCGACGGCGAGGGCCGCCAGGGCATCGGCGTACTGGAGCAGATCGCCGTCGGCCCCTATGCGCCCGGCGGCTTCACCGAGTTCTTCGACGGCGCCAAGGCCTGAAGGCGCGGCGGCGGATGACGGGGATGGCGGACACGGCGGCAGCCCCCCTCCCCGACCACGTCCCGCGCGGTCTCGTCACCGACTTCGACATCTACGCCCCGGCCAGCCCCGGCGAGGACTTCCACGCGGCCTGGGTGAGGGTGCAGGCGGAGGCGCCGGCGCCGTTCCTGTGGTCGCCGCGCTATGGCGGGCACTGGATCGCCCTGCGCGGCGCCGACGTGTTCGAGGTGTTCTCGGACTGCGAGCGCTTCTCGTCGGTGCGCAACGTGCTGCCGCCGTACGAGCGGCCGGTGGCGCTGGGCGCCCTGACGTTCGACCCGCCGGAGCACGCGCCGTTCCGGGCGTACCTGAACGAGGGCCTGTCGCCGAGGGCCGTGCGCGGCCTGGAGGGCGAGGTGCGCCAGCTCGCCGAGGGCCGGGTCGACGAGATCGCGCCGCGCGGCCGCTGCGACTTCGTGGTCGAGTTCGCCGACGTGCTGCCGCTGACCGTGTTCCTGCGCCTGGTGGACTTGCCGCTGGCCGACCGGGCGATGCTGGCCGGCTGGGCGGCCGAGAATACCCGCAACCCGGACCCCGAGCGCCGCAACGCGGCGGCGCGCAGCATCCGCAGCTACCTGAGGCCGGTCCTGGCCGAACGGCGCGAGCGGCCGGGCGACGACATGCTGAGCCGCCTGGTGACGTCGCAGATCGACGGGCGGCCGATCACCGACGCCGAGGCGCTGGGCGCGGCCGCGCACCTGACGATCGCCGGGCTCGACACCGTCTCGTCGCTGCTGGGCTTCGTGATGCGGTTCCTGGCGACGCACCCGGACCATCGGCGAGCGCTGGTCGAGAACCCCGCCCTGCGCCCCGGCGCCGTGAAGGAGCTGATCCGCCGCTTCCCGCTGGTGATCCAGGCGCGCGAGGTGCGCCGCGACCTGGAGCTGCACGGCGTCGCCATGCGGGCCGGCGACCTCATCTCGGCGCCGACGATGTTCTACAACCTGGATCCGGCGATCTACCCGGCGCCGCTGGACGTGGACTGGACGCGGCCGGTGACGGCCACCTGCACCTTCGGCGCGGGCATCCACCGCTGCCCGGGTGCGCCGCTGGGCCAGCGCGAACTCGCCATCACCCTCGACGCCTGGCTGGCGCGCATTCCCGACTTCGAGCTCGACCCGGCCGAACCGGGCCCGCAGGTCCAGGGCGGCATCGTCGCCACCCTCGACCGCCTGCCGCTGAGGTGGCGGTAAGGGGACATGATCGCGAAGCGTTCGTGCCCCCGTGCGTCCCGGTCGATCGCCGGGGCGTCGGCGAGATCGCTTTGTCTTGTCCACGAACCACACGAACCACACGAACGGGTTCAGGCCCTGAACCGACGCTGGCGCTTCTTCTGACCTGTTCGTGTGGTTCGTGTGGTTCGTGGACAAGTGTTGCGGCTGACCGGGGACACGATCTTCGATCATGTCCCCTCGCGGCGCCCTCGCGGGCTCACCCCGCCGTCAGGCCGCCGTCGACGACCATTTCGGAGCCGGTCATGAAGGCGGCCTTGTCGGAGGCCAGGTAGACGATGGCCTGGGCGATGTCGGCGACGGCGCCCATGTGGCCCATGGGGTGCATGTGGTCGACGCGGTCGCGCGCCTCGTTGGCGCCGAGGCTGCCCATCTGCGACACCGCCGTGATCACCTCGCCGCCCATCACCGTGTCGATGACGCCGGGATGCACCGAGTTGCAGCGCACCTTCATCGGCGCCAGCTCCAGGGCGATGCACTTGGTCATCAGCCGCACCGCGCCCTTCGAGGCGCCGTAGCAGGCCGACCCCGCGAAGCCGACGAGGCCGGCGACCGAAGACAGGTTCACGATCGCCGCCCCGCCCTTCCACATCGGCGCGCGCTCGATCAGCGCCGGGGCGGCGTGCTTGCAGCCCAGGAACACGCCCTCGACGTTCACCGAATGGACGCGCCGCCACTCCTCGAGGGTGGTGGTGATGATCGGCCCGCCCTTGGCCAGCACGCCGGCGTTGTTGACGAGGATGTCGAGCCCGCCGGCCTCGGCCCTGGCGAAGGCGACGGTCGCCTCCCAGTCGGCCTCGCTGGTGGTGTCCTGGCGCCGCGCCAGGCCGCCGATCTCGGCCGCCAGGGCGGTGGTGTCGGCCAGGTCCGTCACGATCACCCGCGCCCCCGCGGCCGCCAGCGCCCTGGCCGTCGCCTCGCCGATCCCCCGCGAGGCCCCCGTCACCAGCGCCACCCGTCCCTGCAATTCGCTCATCGTCGTCCCGCCCTTTCGCGTCCAGTCCTGGGGCGCAGGCTACACCGGAAGCGCCGCCTTTTGAGGACCACGAACCACACGAACCACACGAACGGGTACGTTGCCCCCTGCCATCGTCCGGGCGCGACGGCCGTCCGCCGGGTGTTCCTCGTCTTGGATCGTTCGTGTGGTTCGTGTGGTTCGTGGTTCGTCTTCCCTTCCCCTCGCGGGTGCGCGCGCTTGACCGGGGGACTAAGTTCCGCCCCTAAGGCGTTGAAGAACGGAGCCGTATCGGCTCGGAAGGCGCGGGAGCGGCGTTGCGGACCCTGGCGGTCATCGCCCTGAAGGGCGGCTCGGGAAAGACCACGGTGGCGACGCACCTGGCGCTGGCGGCGCACCTGCGCGGCCGGGCGGTGATGGTGGCCGACATCGACCCGCAGCGCTCGGCCCACGACGTGCTCTCGACCCGCTGCGGCGGCGGACCGGCGGCGGTGGTCGCCAGCGGCGCCACCCTGCTGTCGGCGCAGTTCGCGGCGGCGGGCCTGCGCCAGGACCTGTTCATCGTCGACACCCCGGCCGGCGCCGTCGAGGACGTGACCGAGGCGGTGGTCCTGGCCGACCTCTGCCTGCTGGTGGTGCGCCCCACCCTGCTCGACCTCGCCGGCCTTGCCCGGACCCTCACCCTCGTGCGCCGGCTCGGCAAGCCGGCCCTGGTGGTGATGAACCAGGCCCCCGTGGCCCGCGAGGGCGTCGAGCCGCCGCTGGTCAAGCGGGCGCTGAAGGGCCTCGACTACATGCAGGCCGAGGTGGCCCCGACGATCCTGCGCTTCCGCACCATCTACCAGACCGCCCTCGAAACCGGCCGCTCGGCCGAGGAGATGAACGACGTCGCCGCAGCGGCGGAGATCGCCGCGCTCTGGGGCGACGTTGAAGCGGCGCTGGCCAGGCGCGAGCATGAGGCCGAGGCGGGCTGAGGCTGCCGGCCGGCCGCGCGCGTAGCGCGATGCCTTCGAAGCCCGGGCGGCTGCCCGGTGGGCATTTTAACGCAGAGCGCGCAGAGAAGACGCAGAGGTCGCGGAGGCGCTCAGACCCTCTGCGCACTCTGCGCCTTCTCTGCGCCCTCTGCGTTAAAATAGGGCCTCGCCTCCGGCGCGGCGTTTCAGACCAGGCACGGCTTCTTCGTGTGCTTCGTGTGCTTCGTGGTCCCCTCTTTCAGCCCCTCCGCTTGTTCTTCGCCACAGCCAAGGCTCTGCGCGCCCAGGCGCAGGCTTCGTCGGGGTCGTCGGTGGCCGCGTCCGGCAGCGACCAGTAGGACGTCTGCTGCGGAACGCCCGCCTTGGGCCCCTTGCGCTCGGTATAGATCCAGGACTCGGAGCCGGCGGCGGCAAGGTCGGCCCGGAGCGTTTCGTCCGTCTTCAGGAACACCCGGTCGTCATCGATCAGGGCGAACATGGCGCCCCCGGCGTAGAGCCCCACCCCGCCGAACATGCGTTTCGCCTCCACGCGCCCGAGGCCGGCGAAGTGGTCGAGGGCGAAGGCGATGGTGGAGGCGGAGACGGCCATGAAGCGCCGCCAGTGTCGCGCGGCGGGGCCGCTTGACACAAGCCCGGGCCGGCAAGCGATCCTCACGGCCAAGGGGATGCGCGAAAGGAAGACGACCATGCCGCTCGACGACGCCGGGCCCGGGCCGAGGAGCCTGGCCGAACGCCTCGAGGCCCTGGGCCTGGAGGACAACGTGCGCCAGCTGGAAGACGACGGCTACACGGTGCTGCGCGATCCGAAAGCGCTGGCCATCGCCGACGACGTGCGCGCCGCGGTCCTGCGCCTCGTGGATCGCAACCCCGCCGCCGCCTCGCAGAGCCGCTTCACCCTCCTCGACAAGGACCCGGTGTTCGCCGAGGCGATCGCCCTGCCCAGCCTCCTGGCCCTGGTCGAGACGCTGCTGGGCGATGGCGCGCAGTTCTCGCAACTCGCGGGCTCGGTCCGGCGCAAGGGGCCGGGCTCGCTCGGCCTGCACGCCGACAACAGCTGGTTCCCCGAGCCGTTTCCCGAGTGGGAGATCATGTGCACGGCCTGCTTCGTCACCGACGACTTCACCGAGGAGTCCGGCGCGACGCTGGTGATCCCGGGCTCGCACAAGGAAAAGCGCCATCCGCCGCGCGACGTGCGCAAGTCGCTCGAAGGCGCCGAGCCGATCGTGGCGCCGAAGGGCTCGATCTGCCTGTGGGACGGCTCGGTCTGGCACGGCAACTATCCGCGCCGGCTCGACGGCGAGCGGGTGGTCCTGCACATGACCTACACGCGCCTCGGGATGCAGCCGGTGGAGACCTACGACCATCTGGACGACGCCTGGTTCGCCGGCAAGTCCCCCGCCTTGCCGACCCTGCTCGGCCGCCGCCACTTCCTGGGCCGCCGCCCCGGCTGGAAGGAAACCGAGTTCCCCGACCTCCTCGCCGAGACCTACCGCCAGGTGCACGGGCCTAAGGGGTATTGACGGGTCCGGGGACATGTTCCGCCAGGAACGTGTCCCCTCCAGTTACAAGATCAGGGGACACGAACCCTGCCCGTGGCAGGTTTCATGTCCCCGTCAGGGACTTCAGGAACGCCAGCCCGGGTGGCCAGGGGCCGTAGCCGGCGGCGGGGTTGAGGTGGCCGAGGCGGCCGCCGTTGACCACCGCCGCGCCCCAGTCGGCGGCGAAGCCGACGACGCGGTCGAGGGACGCCAGGGGGTCGTTCTCGCTGGCGACGACCAGGGTCTCGAACGGCAGCGGGCAGCGCGGGACCGGCAGCCAGCCGCCGGCGGTGAGTTCGTCCAGCGTCGGGTAGCCGGCCGGCAGCGGGCGTTCCACGTCCGGCGGCGTCGCCAGCAGGGCCCCGGCGATCGGCCGCCCGCCCATCGCCGCCCAGGCGGCGACCATCAGGCAGCCGGCGCTGTGGGCGGCGAGCACCACCGGCCCTTCGATCTCGCCGATCGCCCGGTCGAGGGCTTCGACGCGCGCGGCGAGGCTCAGGCGGTCCCGCTCGAGCGGCGGGACGGTGCGCGAGCCCCGCATCTCGGCGGCCATCAGGGTCTGCCAGTGGTCGGCGACGTGGTCGCGCAGCCCCGGCACGAAGAGGACGGTCGGGGTCATCAGGCGTGCAGCAGGAAGCCCTTCTGGCCGGGCTGGCGGCTGGGGGCGAAGCCGTTGCGGGCCAGGGTCTCGTCGGTCGACTGGTAGGTCTCGCCGATGCGGTAGATGCGCCGGGCTTCGGGGCCGGTGGCGATCTCGCGGCCGAACTCGCGGCTGATGCGCACCAGCTGCTCGACCTGGGCCACCGAGCTCATCTTGCCGCTGCGGTCCTGCTTCCAGATGTTGTCCTCGTTGCCGCAGCGCACGTGCAGGCCCATGGCGATGGCCATCATGTTGACCGGCAGCACGTGGCGCATGGACGACTCCAGCGTCAGCACCGCGCCGTCGGGGACCTGCCGGATGAAGTTCATCATCGTGTAGGGGTTGGCCCCGTCGCCGCCGCCGCCGACGCCGACCCAGGTCAGGACCAGGGGGCCGAAGAACCGGCCGCGGCGGATCATGCGCTCCAGCGTCTCCAGCTGGGCCACGTGGGTCAGCTGGAAGTGCGACTGGATGCCGTTGGCGGACAGGCGCTTGACGTGCTCCTCGCACCACTCCGGGCCACCCGGAATCGTCATCTCGCGGTAGGCGTTGTAGAGCTCGGGCTGGGCGAGCGAGGTCCCGGCCAGGTCCTCGTCGGTCATGAACTCGACGATGTTGAACTGGTTGGAGTTGACCACCACCGTCACCTGGTCGGGCGCCGGCTTCAGCTCGGCCAGCATGTGCCGGGTGTCGTCCGAGAGCCACTTGGCGATCTCGCCGTCGGTCTCGGGCGCGAACGAGATCGAGCCGCCGACCTGCAGGATCATGTCGGGCACCGCCACGCGCAGCTCGCCCAGCAACTCGTTGAACTTCGAGAGCCGCTTGGAGCCTGTGCCGTCCTCCTCGCGCACGTGGACGTGCAGCACGGTGGCGCCGGCGTTGTAGCAGTCGACCGCCTTCTGGACGTGCTCCTTGATGGTAATCGGGATGTCTTCCGGGAAGTCCGACGGCGCCCATTCGGGGCCGTAGGGGGCGACCGTGATGACGAGGTCTTCCTGGTTCTCGGGGAACAGGGAATCGTCGAGGAAATTCATGGCGAAGCTCCTTGGGATCGGGGGGTCAGAACGGGCGGTCGCCGATGACGCCGGCGCGCTCCATCTTGCGGACGGCGGGCCAGTAGTCCTGGACCGCGTAGTGCTGGGTCGAGCGGTTGTCCCAGATGGCGAAGCTGTTGGGGCTCCAGCGCCAGCGCACCTGGTACTCCGGGATCGCCGCGCGGCCGATGAGGTAGGCCAGCAGCTGGGCGCCGCCGGGGGCGTAGTCCTGGCCGTAGCGGACGTTCGCCGGGGTGTGGAAGTTGACGAAGTGCGTGGCGAAGCCGTTGACGAACAGCACCTTCTCGCCGGTTTCGGGGTGGGTGCGGACCACCGGATGCTCGGCGTCGGGGTACTGCGCCTTCAGCGCCAGGCGCTTTTCCTCGGGCATCGCGGCGCCGAAGGTCGACTGGATCGAGTGGCTGGCGCGAAGGGGCGCGATCTGGTCCTTGATGGTCTGCGGCAAGTCCTCGTAGGCCTTGACCATGTTGACCCAGATGGTGTCGCCGCCGACCGCCGGGCCTTCGACGCAGCGCAGGACGCAGCCCATCGGCGGGGCCTCGCGCCAGGTGGCGTCGCAGTGCCAGGCGTTCTCGTAGTGCTCGGGCGGCGAGCTCAGGTCCTTGTAGATCCGCACCAGGCCCGGGTGGTCCGGGTCGCTGCCGGCCACCGGATGGTCCTCCAGCTCGCCGAAGCGGCGGGCGAAGGCGACGTGGTCGGCGCGGCTGATGTCCTGGTCTCGCAGGAACAGCACCTTGTGCTTCAGCAGCAGGGCCCGGATCTCGGCGAAGAGGCCCTCGTCGCGGGCCGCGTCGGCCAGGCTGACGCCTTTCAGCTCCGCCCCGATCGTGCAGGTCAGGGGTTCGACCTGGATGGTGGTCATCGTGTCCTCCCTTGCCTTCGTCACAGGACGAAGATCGACGAGCCGGTGGTCTTGCGCCCCTCGAGCGCGCGGTGCGCCCGGACCGCGTCGGCCAGGGCGAAGTGCTGGTTGATCTCGATGCGGATGCGGCCCGCGCCGACGTGGTCGAACAGCTCGCCCGCCAGCGCCTGGCGCTCGGCCGGGTCGGCGATGTAGTCGGCGAGCGCCGGCCGGGTGACGAACAGCGAGCCGTGGATGGCCAGCTGCAGCAGGTCGAACGGCGGGACCGGGCCCGAGGCCGTGCCGAAGTTGACGATCAGGCCGCGTCGGCGGGCCGCGCCCAGCGAGCCGGCGAAGGTGTCCTTGCCGACGCTGTCGTAGACCACCGGAACGCCCTGGCCATCGGTCAGCTCGCGCACGCGGGCGGCGACGTCTTCGCTGCGGTAGAGGATCACGTGGTCGCAGCCGTGGGCGCGGGCGAGCTCGGCCTTGGCCTCGCTGCCGACCGTGCCGATCACGGTCAGGCCCAGGAGCTTGGCCCACTGGCAGACGATCAGCCCCACCCCGCCGGCGGCGGCGTGCAGCAGGATCGGGTCGCCCGCCTTCAGCGTCGGGCAGATGCGGCGCATCAGGTAGGCGCTGGTCAGGCCCCGCATCATCATCGCCGCGGCGGTCTCGAAGGCGATGGTCTCGGGCAGCTTCACCAGCGAGGCGGCCGGCATCACGCGCTCGGTGGCATAGGCGCCCAGCGGGCTGCCGGTATAGGCGACGCGGTCGCCCTCGGCGAAGCCCTGGACGCCCTCGCCGACCGCCTCGATCACGCCCGCCGCCTCGACGCCGATCCCGGCCGGCAGCGGCGCCGGATAGAGGCCGGTGCGGAAGTAGGTGTCGGCGAAGTTCAGGCCGACCGCGACGTGGCGGACGCGGACCTCGCCAGGGCCCGGATCGCCGACCTCGACGTCCTCGAGGCGCAGGACCTCCGGACCGCCCGTCTCGTAGAACCGCACCGCCTTGGCCACGTCGCGCACTCCCTTGCTGACGGTCCGACGCTAGGCGCGCCGGACCGCCTCGATTTTTCTTTTGACGACTTCGGTTTGTCTTTCGACGACAGGGGCCGTCAGAACTTGTGCGACACGCGCACGCCGTAGGTCCGCGGCGCGCCCAGGAAGCCGCGCATCAGGGTGTTGCCGGTCGCCGGGTCGCGGACGCCGAAGGCGCTGTCGAGCACCTGGGCGAACTTGAG
>DASZQQ010000222.1:0-3426 GCA_035549595.1 Caulobacteraceae bacterium | reverse complement strand
CGGGTCGCCGGCCGGCTGCGGCGCCTGCCGATCGAGGCGGTCTACGCCAGCACGATGAAGCGCGCGGCCCAGACTGCGGAACCCTTCGCCACCGGGGCCGGGCACGAGGTGCGCCTGCACGGCGGCGTCGTCGAGTTCGATCGCGACTCCGGCCGCTACGTGCCGATGGAGCAGCTCAAGCGCGAGGACTACGCCGCCTGGCAGGCGTTCGTCGCCCGCGGCGCGGACGCCGACATCGGCGCCTTCCAGAAGACGGTCGTCGATGCGCTGGAGGAGATCATCGCCAGCCACCCCGGCGGCACGGTGGCGGTCTTCTGCCACGGCGGCGTGATCAACGTCTGGACGGCTCATGTCCTGGGCATGGCGCCGCGCCTGTTCTTCGAGCCCGGCTACGCCAGCGTCCACCGCTTCCTGTGCGCGCGCAGCGGCCAGCGCAATCTGGTGGCCCTGAACGACGTCGCCCACCTCGACGCAGAGGCCGGCTGAGGCCGCCGGAGGGCTATGCCCGCACCGCGGCGCGGGCGGCGCGGCGGCTCGGCGGCAGGTGTTCGCACTGGCTGCACGGCGGGCGCCCGTCCGTCTGGGCGGCGCCGGCGCACAGCGACGGCGCAGCCGGCCGGCTGAACGACAGCACCCGCTGGGCGTCTTCGGCGGTGGGCGCCAGGCCCTCGACGAGGCGGCTGCCGCCGTCGACCAGCACGTGCGCCAGCCGCCTGGGCAGTGCTTTGAGGGCCTCGCGATTATGCTCGGCGGTGATCGTGGCGGCGGCGGCCTGGCGCTCGCGGCCCAGCGGGCTGAGCGCCAGCAGGATGCGGCGCCGGTCGGCCGGGCAGCGGATGCGCTCGATCAGGCCCTGGCCGTCCAGCTGGTCGACGATCCGCGTCGCCGTGGTTCGGTCGACCAGGCTGAAGGCGGCCGCCTCGCTCATGGCGCAGGGCTCGAACCGCGCCACCACGTCCAGCAGGCGGCTCTGCGACAGGTTGAGGCCCAGGCCCTCGAGCGCCGGGTCGAGCTTCGCCTCGCGCATGCGGCAAACGGCGGCCAGCACGTGGAACAGGTGCTGCTCGGCGTCGGGCGTCTGCGCCGGAGCGGTCGGGGGGGTGGTCATGTCGCGTGATAACCCGAGGTCAGTCGCGGCGCGTGCGGCAAGTCGCCACTGCGCCGAACGATCTATACGTCCGGCCGCCAGGCCACTCCGGCGCCGGACAGGTCCCGCCGCCTCGTCAGGATCGCGCCCTCGGCGGCCGCACTGGCCGGCGACCGCGCCTCGGCCGTCGCGTAGAGCTCAGCGTCGGCCATCACCACGGACCCGCCCAGACTGAGCGCCGCCAGCCAGGTCCTGATCGCTTCGTAGCCGCAGGGGACGCGATTGGAGAGGCAGAGCGGCCCGCATCCGTCCTGGAGCCGCAGCGCGCGTCGGAGCGCGGCGGACACCGTCTCCACCGGACGTGCGCGCAGGATCCTGCGCGCCAGGGTCTCGCACTCCGACTGCAGCGTCTCCTGCGTCACGGTCTGCAGCCGCAAGGTCCCGTCCTCGCGGCGCGAACAGACCTGGAGGGCGTCGTCCATCGACCGGTCCCAGGGCGCGCAGAACGGCGCCTGGACCACCAGTCCCATCCCGAGGTCGTCGTAGTCGACCGCCCAGTCCGGCGTCGGAGGGCCGAGACGGACGCATGCGATCCAAAGCCGGACGCCGGGCAAGGCCTGGCGCAGCGCCTCGACCTCCGCCGTGAACCGCGTGTCGAACACCACGGCGGCGACCTGCGCCTCCTGGAAAGCCCAGGCGTGGGTGTCCGGCGTCTCGCGTCCGGCCACGGCGACCGGGCGCAGCCCCGCCTTGAACGTGGCGAAGGCGCCGACCAGCCGTTCGCGGCCGGCCAGCCGGTAGAAGCCGACGCCGTCCTGTACGCCGAGGCCCGCCGCCACCAGGCCCTCGGCGAGACCGTCGGCCTGCTGGTCGAAATCGCGCCAGGACAGCGACGCGGCGCCATCCTCGAAGACCGGCGCCTCCGGCTGGGCGGCGGCGATCGCCTCCCAGAGGTCGGCCATGGTCCAGTACGCCAATAAGCCCCCTTTGGCGGCGCCGACGATGGTGTTCCGGCCCCCCCGCGTGGCGCGTGGCCATCGCGGGGCGGCGGACCGGCGTCCATCCGGCGACCGCGCCAGTGATCCCCCAATACGGGGATGATCAGACCGACCTGTGGCGAAGTGGCAGTGCCCGTCGCGCCAAAACGGTGACAATTTACGCCAAATGCCAGTTCCGTTGCCAAGCGCCGAAACTAAGATGACGCCCCGGTACTTCCGGTTGTTGGCGCGACATTTTGGCGTGACGCCCGAGTTGAGAGCCGAGTTGCTGGCGGGAACCGGTGTCAACGACCGGGATCTTGACGATCATAGTCACACGGTGACGCTGGGCCAGCAGCGCATCCTGAATGCGAACCTGGACCGGGTCATCGGAGAACACTGGGTCGTCAGCGCTCCGGACCTCTGGGCGCCGTCCACCCTGGGCGCATTGGGCGTCGCCTATCAGACGGCGCCGGACCTGAAGACGGTCCTCGAGGTCCTGGTCACCCGCGGGCGCATCTCGGGCCCGAGCTGGACCTACAGGCTACGCAGCGACGCCGAGTTCACGACTCTGGTCTTCCAGGCCGATCCGGCGATGACCGCGCGCAATCGGCAGCTCTGCCTGGAGATGGGCTTCATCGCCTTTCGCCACACCATCGGCCTGCAGCTGGGCCGCACGCCGACGGCGCTGCGGTTCCGTTTCGCCGCGCCGATTCCCGCCTACGCAGGCGAGATCCGTGCCGTGCTCGGCGAGGTCGAGTTTTCGGCCCCCGAGGACGCGGTGGTCTTTCCGACAAGCTGGCTTTCGACCCGCGCGCCGCTGCACGACCCGGTGGCGTTCCGGCTGGCGATGAGCCAGGTCGACGCCGAATATGCGGCGCTCAACCGGTCGGTCCCGATCGTCGCGCGGGTCGAGGACATGCTGCGCTTCTCGAACGGGCGACTGACGCTTCCCGCCGTCGCCAGCCAGCTCGGTGTCTCGGAACGCACGCTCGTGCGCCGCCTGCAGCAGGCGGGGGTGACGTTCCGCGAACTGGTCGACGCCGAGCAGCGCCGCCGCGCCGAGGCGTTGATCTCGGCTGGCGATGCGAAGATGGCGAACGTGGCCGAGCAGCTGGGATACAGCGATCCCTCGAGCTTCGCGCGCGCGCGCCGCCGGTGGGCCAAGGCCGAGGCCTGAAGCCAGGCGCCGCGGGCCGGACGTTACGCCGGCGGCTATCCGGAGCGGGCGGCGGGACGCGTCCCCGCACGATCGCAAGCTGGCCCGCGCCGGCTTCACCCGGCGCTCACCGCCGCGGCCGCCCGAAGATAGGGGACTTCCACGGCCAGAAAAGACGGCGGCGCCCTTAGCTTCAGACGGGC
>DASZQQ010000221.1:0-6260 GCA_035549595.1 Caulobacteraceae bacterium | reverse complement strand
GCGCCGAAGGCGGCGGTCGCCGACGTGGCGACGGCGCGCGCTGCGCGCGAGGCGGGCCCGGCGGCCAATGCCGAATCCAGTTCGGTGCGCGTGTCGATCGGCAAGATCGACAGCCTGATCGACCTGGTGGGCGAGCTGGTGATCAACCAGGCCATGCTGGCCCAGCGCGTGGCCGAGCACGGCTTCCCGCCGTCGTCCAACATCGCCATGGGCCTCGACGAACTGGAGCAGCTGACCCGCGGCATCCAGGACAGCGTGATGGCCATCCGCGCCCAGCCCGTGAAGAGCGTGTTCCAGCGCATGCCGCGCCTCGTCCGCGAGGTGGCCGGCCAGACCGGCAAGCAGGCGCGCCTGGTCATGGAAGGCGAGGGCACCGAGGTCGACAAGACCGTGATCGAGCGCCTGTCCGACCCGATCACGCACATGCTGCGTAACGCCATCGACCACGGCCTGGAAAGCCCCGAGGAGCGCATCGCCGCCGGCAAGCCCACCGAGGGCACCGTACGCCTGGCCGCCCTGCACCGGGGCGGGCGGATCGTCATCGAGGTCGAGGACGACGGCAAGGGCATCAACCGCCAGCGCGTGCGCCAGATCGCCGTCGACAAGGGCCTGATCCAGCCGGACGCGACCCTGACCGACGACGAGGTCGACAACCTCATCTTCCTGCCGGGCTTCTCCACCGCCTCCAAGGTGTCGGACATCTCCGGCCGCGGCGTCGGCATGGACGTCGTGCGCCGCAGCGTCCAGGCGCTGGGCGGGCGCATCTCGATCAGCTCGCGGCCCGGTGAGGGCTCGATCTTCACCCTCAGCCTGCCGCTGACCCTGGCCGTGCTCGACGGCATGGTCATCGACGTCGCCGGCCAGACCCTGGTCGTGCCGCTGACCGCGATCATCGAGAGCCTGCGGCCCAAGCCCGAAGAGGTGAAGCCGCTGGGCCCCACCGGCGCGGTGCTCGGCGTGCGCGACAGCTACGTGCCCCTGGTGGACGTCGGCGCCGTGCTCGGCTTCCGCCGCTCGACCGTCTCGGCAACCGAAGGCGTCGTGCTGCTGGTCGAAAGCGAGGACGGCGGGCGCGCCGGTCTGGTCGCCGACTCGATCCAGGGCCAGCGCCAGGTCGTGATCAAGTCGCTGGAGTCCAACTACCGCCAGGTCGACGGCATCGCCGCCGCCACCATCCTTGGCGACGGCCGCGTCGCCCTGATCCTCG
Organism: Caulobacteraceae bacterium; assembly: GCA_035549595.1. Classification (GTDB taxonomy): domain Bacteria; phylum Pseudomonadota; class Alphaproteobacteria; order Caulobacterales; family Caulobacteraceae; genus Acaudatibacter. The sequence continues at coordinate 5,053 of DASZQQ010000221.1, read as the reverse complement.
ACGTCGACGCCGTGGTGGCCATGCGCCGCCGCGAGGCGCCGCGTCCGCAAGAACTGCACGCTGCGGAATGAACAAGATGGCCGATCCCGCCCAACAACAACAAAGCACTTCGGAACGCCGCGAATTCATCGCCTTCTGCATCGGCGAGCAGGAGTTCTGCGTCGACATCATGACCGTCCGCGAGATCCGCGGCTGGAGCCCGGCGACGCCGCTGCCGCAGACGCCCGACTACATGCGCGGCGTGATCAACCTGCGCGGCGCAGTGCTGCCGATCATGGACCTGGCCATGCGCCTGGGCCTCTCGGCCACCGGCACGGTGACCTCCGAGCGCTCGGTGATCATCGTCGTGCGCATGTTCGACCGCACCATCGGCCTGCTGGTCGACGCGGTCTCCGACATCCTCTCGGTGACCCAGGACCTGATCCAGGCGACGCCGGACGTGGCCTGCGACAAGGTCAAGAGCTTCGTCCGCGGCCTCATCACCATGGAAGGCCGGATGATCAGCGAGATCGCCGCCGACCGCCTGCTGCCCGAACTGGAGGCCCTGGCCGCATGAGGACAGCCCAGGCTCGCAAGCTCGACTCCGCGATCCTGGTCGAAGGCGAGTTCGCCTTCACGGCCGACGACTTCGCGCAGATCTCGAGGCTGCTCTACGACCAGGCGGGCATCAGCCTGTCGGATTCCAAGGCGACGCTGGTCTATTCGCGTCTGGCCAAGCGCCTGCGCGCGCTGGGCCTGGCCACCTTCGGCGAATACGTCGACCTGGTCTCCGCCCCCGAGGGCGAGGGCGAGCGGGCGACGATGCTCAACGCCCTGACCACCAACGTCACCCGCTTCTTCCGCGAGCCGCACCACTTCGACCACCTGCGCGACCGCGTGCTGGCCCCGCGCATGGCGGCGCTGAAGGCCGGGCGCGCGCGGATCCGTCTGTGGTCGGCCGGCTGCTCCAGCGGCCAGGAACCCTATTCCATGGCGATCACGGTGCTGTCCCTGATGCCCGAGGCGCCGAACCTGGACATCAAGATCCTGGCCACCGACATCGACACCAAGGTGCTGCAGACCGGGCGCGAGGGCGTCTACAACGAGGAGGCCATCTCGGCGATCCCGGCCGAGGGCCGCAATCGCTGGCTGGAGAAGGGCCCCGGGGGGCAGTGGCGCGTCGGCGCCGCGGCGCGCTCGCTCGTCACCTTCAAGGAGCTGAACCTGATCGGCGCGTGGCCGGTGAAGGGCCCCTTCGACGCCATCTTCTGCCGCAACGTCGTGATCTACTTCGACGAGCCGACGCAGGAGAAGATCTGGAGCCGCTTCGCGCCGCTGCTCGGCGACGAGGGCCGGCTCTACATCGGCCACTCCGAGCGCGTGAATGGGCCGACCAAGTTCATCAACGATGGCCTGACCGTCTACCGCCGCGACGCCGGAGCCCGCGCATGACCGCCGCCCGCGTCGTCATCGTGGACGATTCCCCGACCATGCGGGGCCTGATCAGCGCCACCCTGCGGCGCGACCCCGAGCTCGAGGTCGTCGGCTCGGCCGGAGACCCGTTCGAGGCCCGGCAGATGATCAAGGACCTCAATCCCGACGTCATCACCCTCGACATCGAGATGCCGAACATGAACGGCCTCGAGTTCCTCGAGAAGATCATGCGGCTGCGGCCCATGCCGGTGGTGATGGTCTCGACCCTGACCCAGGCCGGCGCCGACGCGACGTTGCGCGCGCTGGAGCTCGGCGCCGTGGACTGCGTGGCCAAGCCGACCGGCGCCAGCGTCGGGGAGGCGCTCTCCGAGCTCGCCCGCAAGGTCAAGACCGCCGCGCGCGCCAGCGTCCGGCCGGTCGGCGCCTTCCGCGCCGCCGCCCCGCGCGAGGGCTACGGCCCGTCCGAGGGCATCGTCGCGATCGGCTCGTCCACCGGCGGCGTCGAGGCCCTGCTGACGGTGCTGTCCAGCTTCCCGTCCAACTGCCCGCCGACGGTGATCACCCAGCACATGCCGGCGACCTTCACCCGCAGCTTCGCGGCCCGGCTCGATCGCATCTGCGGCGCCCATGTCGAGGAGGCCACGGACGGCGCGCCGTTGCAGACCGGCCGCATCTACCTCGCGCCGGGCGGCGAGACCCACCTGGAGGTGGTCCGGGCCGGCGGCCTTCGCTGCCGACTGCGCTCGGGCGACCTCATCAGCGGCCATCGCCCGTCGGTGGACGCCCTGTTCAACTCCGTGGCCCACGCCGCCGGTCCTGGCGCAGTGGGGGCCATCCTCACGGGCATGGGCCGCGACGGGGCCCAGGGCCTGAAGGCGATGCGCGATGCGGGGGCGCACACCATCGGCCAGGACGAGGCCAGCTGCGTCGTCTACGGCATGCCCCGCGCCGCTTTCGAACTCGGAGCCGTCGAGCGCCAGGCCACCCTGGGCGACATCGGCCCCGCCCTCCTCAGTCTTTGCGAGAAAAGGCGCTAGCCCATGCCCGCAGCCGCCTCAATTCAGACCCTTATCGTCGACGACCAGATGACCATGCGCGCGCTGGTGCGCAACGGCCTGCAGCAGCTCGGCATCACCAACAGCCGCGAGGCCGGGGACGGCGAGGAAGCGCTTCGTTCGCTGATCGCCAAGCCGGTTCACCTGATCATCTCGGACTTCAACATGCCCAAGCTCGACGGCCTGGGCCTGCTGCGCGCGGTGCGCTCGCACGAGCCGACCCGCAAGACGGCCTTCATCATGCTGACGGGGCGCGCCGACCGCGAACTCGTGCAGCGGGCGGTGCAGTTCGGCGTCAATAACTACTTGGTCAAACCGTTCACGGTTTCCGTGCTGAAGGAGAAGATCGAGCAGGTGTTCGGAGTGCTTACATGACGCCACCCGCCACCGGCCACACCGGTAGTCTCTTCTCCAACAAGCTGCACGTCATCCAGGGCGAACACGCGGTCTCGGACGACCCGGCCGCCCTGATGACGACGGTGCTGGGCAGTTGCGTCGCCGCCTGCCTGCACGATCCTGTCGCCGGCGTCGGCGGCATGAACCACTTCCTGCTGGCCGAGACCTCGGACGGCGCGCGCTTCCGCGACGAGGAGATGCGCTACGGCGCCTTCGCGATGGAAGTGCTGATCAACGGCCTGATGAAGCTCGGCGCCAGGCGCGAGCGGCTGGAGGCCAAGCTGTTCGGCGGCGCCAAGCTGTTCGACTCCCTGAACGACGTGGGCGCGGCCAACGCCGCCTTCGCCCGCCGGTTCCTGGAGGACGAAGGCATCCCGATCGTCGCCGCCAGCCTCGGCGGCCGTCGCGCCCGCCGTGTCGAATTCTGGCCGGGCACCGGCCGCGCGCGCCAGCGCGAGGTCGATCAGGCGCCCGAGACGCCCGTGGTCAAACGGGCGCCGGCGCCGGCCGCATCCGGCGGCGTCGAGCTGTTCTGAAGGGGGAACGATGGCGGTTCGGGGGAAGGAACGCGGCGAAGGGGTGCCGCTCAGCGAACTGGCGGTGCGGCTCGCCGACGAGCTGGAGCAGACCATGGCGATCGCCGAGGACTGCCAGACCGCGCTCGGCGAGGTGATGGAGCATGGCCTCACCCAGCCGCTGGCCCTGCGCCTGCAGTCGCTGGACCTCCTGACCCAGAGGCTCGACGAGGTCGCCACCCTGCTGCGCCGGCTCGGGCGCCTCGACGGCGGCGGCGGCGAGATCCCGCTGAAGATGTTCGATGCGATCCGCCTCTCCGACGTCAGCCGGCGGCTCACCGGCGCCGGCGAGATCGCCGCCGCCGAGCGCGAGGCGGAGTTCTGGTAGTGACCGCGGCCACGCAGGTCCTGACGCCGATGTCGCCGGCCGACAAGGTGAACCTCGACAAGCTGGCCATGCTCGTCGTCGACAACAACACCCAGTCGCTCGACATCATCGCCCAGGTGATCATGGGCTTCGGCGTGCACAACATCACCAAGTGCCAGACGGTGAAGGAAGCCAAGGCGGCCGTTCTGAACGCGCCGATGGATTTCATCCTCTGCGACGCGCAGCTCCCCGACGAGGACGGCTATTCGTTCCTGCGCTGGCTGCGCCGCGAGGCGGGCGAGCCCAACAAATACGCCCCGGCCGTGGTCGTCACCGGCCACACCCGCATCTCCCAGGTGATGAAGGCGCGCGACTGCGGCGCCCACTTCACGGTCGCCAAGCCGATCACGCCGGCCGTCCTCCTGCAGCGCATCTTCTGGGTCGCCAAGGACGAGCGGATGTTCATCGACTGCGAGAGCTACGTCGGCCCCGACCGGCGCTTCCGGCGCCTGGGACCGCCGCCGGGGATGAAGGGCCGCCGCAGCGACGACCTGCCCGTCGAGATCGGCGAGTCCAAGGGGCCGAACATGGATCAGGACGTCATCGACGCCCTGCTCAAGCCGACGAAAGTGAGCCTATGAAGCCCGTCAAGATGATGCGCGCCCCGAACCGCCTGGCGCAGATCATGGCCATGCCCGGCGGCTTCAGCGCGCGCGAGGCGGTGCGCCGCTCCGAGGCGGCGGTCGAGACCATGCGCGCGCCGTGCCTGGAGACGATCGACGCCGTCCTCGCCGAGATCGAGGCCCGCTACGGCCCGTCCGCGCCGGACCGCGACGGCGCCGACTTCGAGGACCTCTACGTCCTTTGCACCCGCATCATCGACGCCAGCATCGCCGTCCGCGGCACGGGCCTCGACGACGCCGCCCGCGCCTTCTGCGACCTCGTCGACCTCTCCAGCGTCATCGGCCGCTGGGACTGGCCGGCGGTGGAGGTGCACATCGAGGCCCTGCGCCTCCTGCGCCGCAGCGGCGAGGGCATGGAGAAGGCCCAGCGCCAGGCCGTCATCGGCGGCCTGATCAAGGTCACCCGCAAACGCGTCGGCGACCCCGCCGCCCTCGCCGCCGCGGCCGAGGGCGAGGCTTAGGGCCCCTGGCGGCGTTGCAGGCGTGGCTGCCTCCGCAAGGTTGGACCACGAAGCACACGAAGCACACCAAGAGGGCCGGGTAGCGGCGCGCGCAGCGCGCACTCGATCCGCTTCGCGTCCTTCGCGCCCTTCGCGGTCTTGCTGGGCTGCGTCTGCGGCAGAC
>DASZQQ010000220.1:0-5660 GCA_035549595.1 Caulobacteraceae bacterium | reverse complement strand
CAGGCCTCGGCCTCGGCCGGGTCCAGCGCCCGCCGGTCCAGTTCGACGTAGCGCGCCTCGACGAGGCCCTCGAGCGGCGCGCGGGGCAGGCCGCGCCGGGCGACGACGTCCGCCAGGGCCAGGGCCACCGGATGCTGCCGCACCGGCCCGGCGCCGAAGATCTCGTCCAGGGCCTCGCGCCACCACGTCAGGCGGATCTCGCCGATCAGGGCGTTGGAGGCGCGCCGGGGCGCCCGCGCCAGTTCAAGGTCGAAGGCCAGGAGGGCGAGCACGTCGGCCCGCGCCGCCGGATCGCCGATCAGCCGGCTGGCCAGCCAGCGGTCCGGATCGCCGGCGCGCACGGCGGCGTCGAAATCGTCCATCGGCGCGTCGTCGTCGGTCATCGTCTTCTCAAACGCAAAGGGCCCGCCTCCGGGGGCGGGCCCTCGCCTTATCCGTCGTAAAGCCGGATCAGCTGAAGATGGTCTGCTGCATGGTCATGGTGACCAGCATCGGCACCGACAGCAGGGTGTTGATGCGCGAGAACTGGCCCGCGACCTTGCCCGCCTTGGCCTTGGCGTCGGCGTCACCCTCGACGAGGCCCAGCGCGATCTTCTGGTTCGGCCAGATGAACACCCAGACGTTCAGGAACATGATCGTCGCCAGCCACATGCCGATGCCGATCATGCCGTGGGCGATGTTCATCGGCTTCTCGGTCAGGCCCAGGGTGAAGGCCTGCAGCAGGAAGCCGCGGTTCCAGGCCAGGATCACGCCCATCAGCCAGGTGAACAGAGCCGCCCAGCGGAACCAGAACAGCGCCTCGGGCGCGATGTATTTCGATACCGCCGGCTTCAGCTCAGCAGGGATCTGCGGCATCATCCGCGTCTGTACGAAGTTGAAGTAGTAAAGAAGACCGATCCACATGATGCCGCACAGCACGTGCAGCCAGCGGAACACTGCCTGAAGGAAGACCGAGACGTCTTGGCTGTTATGCGAATAGTACCCGAAGATCATGATGAACGCCAGGATGAAGCTGACGATCATGGTGTTGCGCAGGTTGGCGAGAAGCGCGGCCATGGAGTCCCCCTTTGCGAGTCCTTGCCCTTGATGGCCTTGGTCTAGCTCCATTCCGGCCGGGGGGGAACACGGCCGGCGGGGAATTTTTCAAGCGATCGCTTGTCAAATTGATCCGGCGGACCGGTCAGATGGCGATCAGCGCCGTGGCGAAGCGGCGGCCCTGCTGGGCCAGCACGTTGTGCATCCGCGCCGCGGCCTCGGTGGACATGAACTCCAGGCCGAGCCCGGCCGCGCGCAGCGCCTCGCGCACCGATTTCGGCGGCAGGGCCTGGGTCACGCCCGTGCCCAGCAGCACGAACTCGGACATGGCCCGGCCGGCCGAGATCACGGCGTCGAGGTGTGCGGGCTCGAGCTCCGCCAGGACCGCGACCGGCCAGTCGGCGGGCGCGTCGTCGAGGATCAGCAGCGAGCCGGGCCGCCACACGCCGGAGACGCGGAACCCGCCGCCGCCGAAGGCGTCGATGGAGGCCGGTTCACGCATGCAAGGCCCTCTACCGCGGCTGGACGCGCGCCGGCTGCGGCCCGATCGGCTTGTCGTCGCCGTCGTCTCGCCGCGCGCCCCACAGCAGGATCACCGGCAGGGCGACGTAGATCGACGAATAGGTCCCGATCAGGATGCCGAACGCCATGGTGAACACCAGCGAGAACAGCGGGTTCCCGGGGTCCACGAGGGCGCCGGACAGCGCCAGCAGCGCCGTGGTGCCGGTGATGAGGGTCCGCGAGAGGCGCTCGTTCTCGGACAGGTTGATGACGTCGCGCAGGGGCGTGGTCTTGTACTTGCGCAGGTTCTCGCGCAGCCGGTCGAAGCTGATCACCTTCTCGTTCATCGAGTAGCCGATGACGGTCAGCAGCGCGGCGATGGAGGTCATCGAGACCTCGATCTGCGTCACCGACAACAGGCCGATGGTCAGCACGATGTCATGGAACAGGGCCAGGATCGCGCCCAGGCCGAACTGCAGCTGGAAGCGGAACCAGATGTACAGCAGCATCAGGCCAAGGGCGATGCCGAGGGCCTTGATGCCGCCCCACATCAGCTCGCCCGACACCTTGGCCCCGACCGTGCTCTGGCCGGTGACCTTCAGGCCGGGAAACTGCTGCTGCAGCTGGCCGGCGACGTAGCCCGCGGCGGCGCTGGCGTCCCGACCCGCGACCGAGCGGAAGCGGATCATGGCCGAGGTGGGAGCCCCGAAGCCCTGCACCTGCGGGTCGTGCGCGCCCATGCGGACGAGGCTGGCGCGCAGCGGGCCCAGCGGCGCGGGGCCCGGGGTCGCCACCTCCATGATCGTGCCGCCGGCGAAGTCGACGCCGAAGTTCATGCCCTGGACGCCGATCGAGACGGCCGAGCCGAGCACGAGCAGCGCCGAAATCACGGCGGCGAACGGGGCCAGTTCGACGAACTTGAAGTGCGTCGAACGCGGCACCAGGCGGATGAGCGGCCAGAACTTCATGCTCCGCCCTTTCCTCAAGCGATCGGCAGGGCCTTGGGCCGCGCGATGCGGAACCAGAGGCCGATCAGGAGTTGGGTGACGACGATGGCGGTGAACACCGAGGTGAGCACGCCGATCGACAGGGTCCAGGCGAAGCCCTTCACCGGGCCGGCGCCGAACTGGAACATGATCAGCGCCGAGATCATGGTCGTCACGTCGGCGTCGAAGATCGACACCATGGCGCGCTGGTAGCCGTGGTCGGCCGCGGCCATGGGCGTTCGCCCGGCGTGCGCCTCGTCGCGCATGCGCTCGTAGATCAGCACGTTGGCGTCGACCGCCACGGCCATGGTCAGGATCAGGCCGGCGATGCCCGGCAGGGTCAGGGTCGCCTGGGTGGCCGACAGGGCGCCGACCATCAGCAGCACGTTCACCACCAGGGCGATGGCCGCATAGACGCCGAACGAGCCGTAGGCGAGGATGATGAAGGCGAAGATCGCCGCAGCGCCGATCGCCAGGGAGACCTCGCCAGCCCGCACCGCGTCCGCGCCCAGTTCGGCGCCGACGGTGCGCTGCTCCTCCACCTTCAGCGGCGCCGGAAGGGCGCCGGACTGCAGCACCACGGCCATGTCGTGCGCGCTCTCGGCGGTGAAGCTGCCGGTGATGATGCCGTTGCCGCCCGGGATCGGGCCGTTGATGCGCGGCGCGGAGATGATCTTCTTGTCGAGGACGATGGCGAACGGCTTGCCGACGTTCTGCGCCGTGGCCGTGGCGAAGCGCGCCGCCCCCTGGCCGTTGAAGCTGAAGCCCACGGCCGGCAGGCCGTTGTCGTCCTGGGTGCCGAACGCCTTGGTCAGCATCTCGCCGGTGACCAGGGCCCGCTTCTTGACCGCCAGCGCCGTGCCGCCCTCGAGCGGCAGGATCTCGTCGTCGGGCGGCACGCGGCCGGCCTGGATGTCTTCCGGCGAGACCTGGGTGTCGACCATCTGGAAGGTCAGCTTGGCGGTCTTGCCGATGACGTCCTTCAGGCGCTGCGGATCGCTTTCGCCCGGCGCCTCGACGACGATCCGGTTGGCGCCCTGGCGAGTGATCGCCGGCTCCTTGGTGCCCAGAGCGTCGATCCGGCGGCGGATGATCTCGACCGACTGGTCGACGGCCTTGGCCGCGTCGCTGGCCGCCGCGTCGGCCGAGAAGGTGATCTGGATGTGCTGGTCGGCGGCGGTGCGGACGTTCACGTCCTTGCCGCCCGTGGTCAGGCGCTCGCCGAGCTGGGCGTTCAGGGCCTTGTAGGCCTGGTCGACCTTGGTCGGGTCGGTGATCCGCACCGAGACCATGCCGCCGGTGTTGGTGAGGTCCGAGATCTCGATCTTCTCGTTGCGCAGGCGCGTGCGCACGTCCTCGGTGAGATTGGTCAGGCGCTCTTTGCGCAGGGCGTCGGTGTCGACCTCGAGCAGCAGATACGAGCCGCCCTGCAGGTCGAGGCCGAGGTTCAGCCGCTGGTGCGGCAGCCACCCGGGCATCCGGTCCAGCGTGGCCTGCGGCAGCAGGTTCGGCAGCGTGTAGAGGATGCCGAAGACCAGCGACAGCGCGACGGTGATGATCTTCCAGCGTGAGAGCGCGAGCATGGCGCGGGGCCGGGTCCTAGGACTTGGAATCGTTGGCCGGCGCGGGCTCGCCGCGGACCCGGACGTCCTGGATCATCGCCTTGACCACCTTGACGGTGACGTTCTGGGCGATCTCGAGGCCGATCTCGTCGGTCTCGACGCGGACCACCTTGCCGATCAGGCCGCTGGACAGCACGACGGTGTCGCCGCGCTTGACGCCCTGGACCTTGGCCTGGTGCTCCTTCTGCCGCTGCGCCTGGGGGCGCCACAGCATGAAGTAGAACAGCACCGGGATCGCCAGGAACGGCAGCAGCTGCCCGATCGGGCCGGCGAAGAAGTCTCCGGCGCCGGCGGCGGGGGCCGCGGCCAGGATGACGGTCAGCGTCATGAGGTCTCCACAGAATACCGGCGAACGGCCGGTCCGGGGCCCTTCGCTGAAAGTCGGCGGAAGCTATGCGCTCGCCTCCCCTTTTGCAATGCGAGGCGGCCCGCTACAGCGCCATCAGCAGACGTGGAAGAGAGCCGCATGGATCCCGACGCCAAGGCCGACCTCAAGCGCATCGCCGACGCGCTCGAACGCATCGCCCGCCCTCCCCGCGCGCGCGCCGAATTCCACGGCGCGCGCCTGTTCCGGCACGATCCGCGCACCGACAGCTTCCTGCCGGCGCCCGACTACGCCCTTCCGCTGGAGCTGCTGGTGGGCGTCGAGCGCCAGAAGAGCCGCCTGGTCGAGAACTTCCGCCGCTTCGCCGCCGGCCTGCCGGCCAACCACGCCCTGCTGTGGGGCGTGCGCGGCACGGGCAAGAGCTCCCTGGCCAAGGCCGCCTTCATGGCCGTCTCGGACGAGCACCCGCTGATGCGTATGGTCGAGATCGACCGCGACGAGGTGGCGAGCCTGCCGGACCTCTTCGACCGCCTGCGCGAGCGGCCCGAGCGCTTCGTGGTGCTGTGCGACGACCTCTCGTTCGAGGAGGGCGCGGCCGCCGCCAAGGCGCTGAAATCGGCGCTCGAGGGCGGCGTCGCCGGGCCGCCGGAGAACGCCCTCTTCGTCGCCACCTCGAACCGCCGCCACCTGATGCCGCGCGACCACGTCGAGAACCGCGGCGCCATCGCCGCGGCCGAGGACGCCGAGGAGGAGGTCTCGGTCTCCGACCGCTTCGGCCTGTGGGTCGGCTTCCCGCCGATGGACCAGGGCGCATACCTCGACGCGGTGCACGCGTACGCCGAGCGCTTCGGCCTCGCCGTCGCCGACCTCGACCGCCGGGCCCTGCAATGGGCCCAGCTGCGCGGCGCCCGCTCGGGCCGCGTCGCCTGGCAGTTCATCCGCGACCTGGCCGGCGAACTGGGCAAGCCCCTGCCGGCCTAGATCACGTCGGGTTCGGATCGGTTCGATCCGAACCCGTGATCTATGGCCTAGCGGGTGCAGTAGTGCCGGTACCCGTCCGCGCCGAGGTAGGTGCCGCTGCTGTAGTCGAAGCCGCTGTAGGCCGCGCGGCAACGGTTGCGCCAGCCGCGGTCGTGTCGGTGGGCGTTGTAATAGTCGCGATCGTCCGCGGAGCCGGCGATGGCGGCGCCG
>DASZQQ010000219.1:0-5325 GCA_035549595.1 Caulobacteraceae bacterium | reverse complement strand
ACAGTTCGCGGGCGATCCGCATCAGCTTCGGCGCCGCCGCCAGGAGGCGGGCCTGGAACTCGATCTTGAACGGGTCGCGGTCGTACTCGGCGCCCGGCACGCGCCAGCCGCCCCAGTCCGACAGGTCGGTGACGACGACGGGAAAGGTGCCCGGATAGGGATGGTGCGCGCAGTCCTCGGCCGCCTGCCACTTGTTGCGCGCGCGCAGCAGGCGCCAGTTGCCGCCCTCGTGGTCGAAGCCGCCGGCGGCTTCCTCCGGCCGCAGCTCGTTCGCCAGGAACGGGCGGCCGAGGCCGACCTCGTAGGTGACGCGCACCGGCTCGTCGAAGCCCTTGGCCCAGATCGGCACGATCTTCTCGATCACCGCCCAGGCGCCGACGCTCTCCACCCAGACCTTCTGATTGCGCTGGAAGACGGCCTTGGCCATGCGCGTTCGCCCGACTGTTTCGACAACCGGCAGATAAAAACCTGAAATCATTGACGCGCGGTCAATCTTTCCCGACCGCGAAAGACCGCTATCCTGATCGCCAAGCAACAGCGGCGACGATCCAAGTCGCGGCGGAACAGCGGTGGGAAGGCCCGGATGAACTTCGATTTCTCCGACGACCAGAAGTTCCTCAAGAACGAGGCGCGACGGTTTCTCGAGGCGCATTGCCCGACGCAGGTCGTGCGCGGCGTGCTGAACGACGACGCCAGGTCCTACGACGCCGACCTCTGGAAGGCGGTCGCGGGCCAGGGCTGGCTGGGCACGGCCATCCCGGAGGAGCACGGCGGCCTGGGCCTGGGGCGCATGGAGCTGTGCGTGCTGGCCGAGGAGCTGGGCCGGGCTCTGGCCCCGATCCCCTTCGCCTCGACCATCTACTGCTTCGCCGAGGCGCTCCTGACGCACGGCTCGGCGGCCCAGCAGGCCGCCCTGCTGCCCAAGATCGCCGCGGGCGAGCTGATCGGCTGCCTGGCGACCGTCGAGGGCCCCGGCGCGCTCACCGCCGCTTCGGTCAAGGCCACGGTCGAGGGCGGCAAGCTGACCGGCGAGAAGATCCCGGTCACCGACGGCGACATCGCCGACAAGGCCCTGGTGCTCGCCCGAGAGGGCGGGAGCCTTGGCCTCTACATCGTCGACCTGACCGGCGAGGGCGTCTCGCGCGAGCCCCTGAAGACCATCGACCCGACCCGCAGCGCGGCGAAGATCGCCTTCCGCGGCGCGCCGGCCGAGCGCGTCGGCGACGCGGGCGAGGGCCTGGCCATCGTCGAGGACGTGATGAACCGGGCGGCCGTGCTGCTGGCCTTCGAGCAGGTCGGCGGCGCCGACCGGGCGCTGGCCATGGCCAAGGACTACGCCCTGCACCGCTACGCCTTCGGCCGGCCGATCGGCAGCTACCAGGCGATCAAGCACAAGCTGGCCGACATGTACGTCAAGATCGAGCTGGCCCGCTCGAACGCCTACTACGGCGCCTGGGCGCTGGACACCGGCGCCGCCGAGCTGCCCATCGCGGCCGCCTCGGCCCGGGTCTCGGCCACGGACGCGTCCTGGTACGCGGCCAAGGAGAACCTGCAGACCCACGGCGGCATCGGCTTCACGTGGGAGATGGACTGCCACCTGTTCTATCGCCGCGCCCAGCAGCTGGGCCTGGTGATCGGCGGGGCCAAGTCCTGGAAGGAACGGCTGGTCAGCCAGCTCGAGCGGCGCAACGCGGCCTGAAGCGGAGGCAAGAGAGATGGACTTCAACGACACCCCGGAAGAAGCCGCCTACCGCGCCCAGGTGAAGGCCTGGCTCGAGGCCAACGCGCCCAGGCACGGCGAGCGCGCCCGCGGCGAAGAGTTCTCCATGGCCGAGTCCAAGGCCTGGCAGGCCAAGAAGGCCGCAGCCGGCTACTCGTGCATCACCTGGCCCAAGGACTGGGGCGGCCCGGGCGGCGCCAACTGGCAGGCGCAGATCTTCGCCCAGGAGGAGGCGAAGTACCCGACGCCGGGCAACCCCTTCACCATCGGCCTCGGCATGTGCGTGCCCACGGTGATGACCTGCGGCAACGACGAGGACAAGAAGCGCTTCGTCGGCCCGGCCCTGCGCGGCGAGGAGATCTGGTGCCAGCTGTTCTCCGAGCCCTCGGGCGGCTCGGACGCGGCCGGCGCCCGCACCCGTGCGGTGCGCGCCAGCGACGGCAGCGGCGACTGGATCATCAACGGCCAGAAGGTCTGGACCTCCGGCGCCCAGTACTCGGACTTCGGCCTGCTGCTGACCCGCACCGATCCCGACGTGCCCAAGCACAAGGGCCTGACCATGTTCTGGATCGACATGCACGATCCGGCGGTCGAGGTGCGGCCGATCCACCAGATGTCGGGCGCCTCGGGCTTCAACGAGGTCTACTTCACCGACCTGCGCGTGAAGGACAGCCAGCGCGTCGGCCCGGTCGGCGACGGCTGGAAGGTGTCGATCGTCACCCTGATGAACGAGCGCAACGCCATCGGCGGCGGCTCCAGCTACCACCGCCAGGTGATGGACCTGGCCTCGAACATCGGCACCCTGGCCGGCTCGGGGATCAAGGACGCGGCCCTGCGCGAGAAGGTCGCCGACTGGTTCGTGCAGATCGAGGGCCTGAAGTACACGCGCCTGCGCACCCAGACCGCCCTCTCCCGCGGCCAGACGCCGGGCCCCGAGGCCTCGATCGGCAAGGTCGTCACCGCGCCCCTGATGCAGGACGTGGCCAACACCGCCGTCGACCTGGAGGACCAGTTCGGGATCATCGCCGACCCGGCCCTGGCCCCGCTCCAGGCCCTGTTCCAGCAGACCCTGCTCAGCGCCCCCGGCATGCGTATCGCCGGCGGCACCGACGAGATCCTGAAGAACATCATCGCCGAGCGCGTGCTGGGACTGCCGCAGGACGTGCGGCTGGACAAGGACGTCGCCTTCAAGGACATACCGTCGGGTCGGTGAGGCTTCGGCGCCCTGCGGCGTCGCCCCGTCGGCGGCCTCGTCAGGGCTGGTGGAGGCTGGATCGCCTCATTCACAGGCTGTTCATTCCCATAGGTGCGCCCCGCGGCCAACCTCCAGCGAACCCGTTTCGCAGGAGGTCCGCATGCGCTTCGTCCTTCTCGGCGCCGCCACGGCGGCGTTCGTCGCAGCCGCAACCGCCGCCGCCGCCTTCCAGGTCGGCGATCGCGTCGAGGCCTGGAACATCGACTGGTATCCGGGCGTCATCGCCCAGGTCGGTTCCGGCAACTACGCAGGCTACTACCTGATCGCCTGGAACTCGGGCACGCAGCAGTGGGTCAAGGCGGCGAACGTGCGCGCGGCAGCCGGCGGCGGGAGCGCGGGCGTCGCCAGCGTCGCGCGCGCCTCTGCGCCCCGGTCGGGGCGCTATGTCTGCATGGGCTACAACGGCGGCGCCGGCATGTTCCGCTGGTACCTGGCGATTGACGGCGGCCGCTACCAGCAGCAGACGCCGACGCTCGCGCCCGGCGCCTACGCCTATGACGCCGCCTCGCGCACGCTGGTGTTCACGAGCGGTCCCTATCAGGCCAACTGGGTCGGGCAGTTCTCGGTGGAGCGCGAGGGCCGCACGCACAAGATCGTGCTGCGGCTGAAGGCGGGCGGCGGCCAGTACAGCAACATCTACTGCACCAACTCGACCGACAGCTGAGCGCGGGCAGGCGTCGCAGGCTCCTTCACGCCCCCGGCGGCGGCGCGGAACCGGCCGGGCCGGCCATCGCCGACCTGGTACTCGCGCTCGGCGGCCTGGGGGTTCGCCCCGAACGTCAGGACAAGACCGATCGCGGCGGCTATGACTTGAAGTCGCATGTCAGGCTCCTCGAGCGCGTGGGTTCAGGCCCATGCTGTCGAGGCCCGCGATCGCCGGCAGAGGCTGTTAACGCGTCATTCAAACGCGGTTCACAGGCGCCCCGTGAACGGCATTTGAATGTGCGAGAGGCAGGGCGATGTTCAGACGGCGCGGACGCCCCTAGGCTGACCCCATGCCTGAACCGGGCCAGCTTCGCGTCGTCGTCGTCGAAGACGAGTCCTTCACCCGGCGCGCCATCGCCATCGCCTTGCGTGAAGCAGGCTTCGAGGTGGTCGAGGCGGCCGACGCCTTCGCCTGCCGCGCCGTGCTCAAGCAGGGCCGCGCCGACGCCATCGTGCTGGATCTCGGTCTGCCCGGCTGTGACGGCATGGAGTTTGCCGCAGAGCTCAGGGCGCAGGGCGACATCGGCCTCGTCATCGTCTCGCGGCGCAGCGCTCCTGAGACGCGCATCCAGGCGCTCGACATCGGCGCCGACGACTATCTGGTCAAACCGATCCACGGCGGCGAGCTCGCCGCGCGCGTGCGCAGCGTCCTGCGCCGTCGCCAGGCGCCGGGCGGAGAGCTGCGTCGGCTCGGTCGCTGGAAGGTGGACCTGCAGCGCCGCATCGTCAGCGCGGGGGTGACGGCCGCGCCCCTGACACGGGGCGAGTTCGAGGTGCTGTCCCGGCTCATAGAGGCCGACGGCAAGATTGTCGGCCGGGAGGATCTCCTGGCCGCAGCCAGCCGCCGCGAGGCGAGCGGCGACCTGCGCTCGGTCGACGCCCTGGTGAGCCGCCTGCGGCGAAAGCTCGGCGACGTCGAAGAGGACCTGATCGCGACCGCGCCGGGCTTCGGCTACCGCCTCGCCAAGCCGACGAGGAAGGCGTGATGCAGCGCCTGATCGGCCGCGACGCCGAGCTCGCCGAGATCCGCGCCGCGTTGCTGGACCCGGAGACGCGGGTGCTGCGGGTGCGCGGGCCGTCGGGATCGGGCAAGACGGCGCTGGTGCGCGCCGCGGCCGGAACCGTCCCCGATCTTATCTTCGGCGAGCGCCGCTTCCCCGAGCAGGGCTCGGGCGGCGTCGCTCCCATCCTCGGCGGACTGGCGCTCATGGTCGAGCGGGCGCTGGACCTGCTCTACGACCCGCGCGCGGGGGCGCAGTCGCTGCGCCAGGTCCTGGGCGGCGGCCTGGACACCCTGACCCGCGCCGGGTTCGCCGGGGAGCGCGACTTCGTCGGCGCGGGCTCGCCGCCGACCGGCGTGGCCAACGGCGCCGCCATCACGGAGGCGGCGCTGATCGTCGTGCGCTGGCTGACCGGGTTCGGCCATGCGGCCGCCCTCTTCGTCGACGACTGGCAGCGTGCGCCGCGGCAGGCGCAGACGCTGCTCCAGGCGCTTGCCCGCGAGGCCGGCTGCGCCGCCTTCACCGTGCTCGTCGCCGAGCGGGACGAGGCGCCCTCGTCGCGGGTCGACGCCAGGGAGATCGAGCTTGGACCGCTCGAGCGACCCCACCGGGCGCAGCTCTTGGGCGATGTCACCGGCGACCCT
>DASZQQ010000218.1:0-5350 GCA_035549595.1 Caulobacteraceae bacterium | reverse complement strand
CGGTGTTCCTGAAGCTGCCGGACCGGCCGGCCGCGGCGCCCTGGCTGGACGAGACGGAGAAGGCCTGGCTCGCGGGCGCGGTCGCCGCGCCGGCGGGGGCGGAGGCCGGCGCGCGCCGGAGCGTCGCGGCGATCATGCTCGACGCCGAGGTGCTGCGCTTCGCCCTGGTCTACTTCGGCCTGGCGCTGGCCAACTTCGCGCTCGGCCTCTGGCTGCCGCAGATGATCAGGGCCGCCGGCGCCTCGACCGCCGCGGCGGCGCTTCTCACGGCCCTGCCGTTCGCCCTGGCCGCGCTCGGCATGCTGGCCTGGGGCGTCTTCGTCGACCACCGCCCGCGCGTCGTCGCCAGTTCGGTCTGGATCCCCACCTTCGCCGCCGCCGCCGGCCTCGTCGGCAGCGCCTATGGCGTCGGCCTGACCCTGCAGCTGGCCCTGTTCTCCCTGGCCGCGGTCGGGACCCTGGCGGCGATCTCGTCGTTCTGGACCCTGCCGACGCACCGCCTGCCGGCCGCCGAGACGGCGGTGGCCGTGGCCATGATCAACTCCACCGGCAACCTCGGCGGCTTCGCCGGCCCGTTCGTGGTCGGCTGGATCAAGGACGCCACCCACAGCTTCCAGGCCGGGCTGCTGTTCGTGGCGGCCTGCGTGGCGGTGTCAGGGCTGGTGCTGATGTGGGAGCGGCGGTCCGGACCGGCCGCGATCAGTGCGGCGCCGAGCCCTGCTTCCAGGCGTCGTTGAAGCTC
Source organism: Caulobacteraceae bacterium (assembly GCA_035549595.1). Lineage (GTDB taxonomy): Bacteria > Pseudomonadota > Alphaproteobacteria > Caulobacterales > Caulobacteraceae > Acaudatibacter. Next base: position 4,608 of record DASZQQ010000218.1, on the reverse strand, counting down.
TCCAGGTACTCCACCAGGCTGTCGATCTCGTCGTTGGTCACCTTGGTGGGCGGCATCTGGTAGTGGCCGGTGGCGATGTCGTCGAGCTTCTTGCCCAGGGTCACCTGGTCGTAGCGGCTGGCCAGCACGCGGAACGGCGGCGAGGCCGGGTTGGGGCTGTCGCCGGTGGCCCCGACCTCGTGGCAGCGCGAGCACAGCTTGTCGGCAAGGCGGTGGCCGACCTCGGCCCGCGTGGGCCCCGTCGGCACCGGCGCGGCCTCGGCGCGCGCGCCCGAGGCCGGCGGCTCGCCTCCGGCGGTGGCCGTGCAGGCGGCGAGGGCCAGGGCCGCGGCCGCAAGAGACAGTCGGATCATGACGCAACTCCGCGACGGGGCCGAGGCCTCAAGGCTAGGCGCGGAGGGTGGCGGCGCCTTGCGGCAAGTCAAGGGCTGGAGCCGGCGCACGCCGAAGGCGCCGCGATGTCCGCACCTGCGTCCTCAGTTGTGCTCGGATGTCGGGCGCGGCGCCGAAGTGTGCCGGACTTCCCGCCTGGACCTGAGGCGCGGTCCGAACCGAAGGTGCCAAGACGAACTGCGCCGGGATGAACCCCTTGCCCTCGAGCCCAACCCCCGCACCCCGCCGTCGGGTCGTTCTCGCTGCAGCCCTCGTTCTCGTCGCCGCCGCCCTGGCGTTGGCCGGCCTCAAAGGGTTCGAGGCGGCGACGGGAACGACCCTGGCGGTCCGCTATGGCGGCCTGTTCTGGATTCCGGTGAGCGAGACGACACCGTGGCTGCCGGCGCCGGTGCGGCTCGCCCTGCATCGTCCGCCGCCCGCCGCGAGGGCCGGGCCTTTCGCCTGGCGCGCCGCGGGCCCCGGGCTGGAGATCGGCGAGATGCCCGTGCTGGCGGGGGCGATCGAGGCCGACCGGATCGAGCTTGTTCGCATCGACCCGGCCCGGTACCGCTTCGTCGTCCGCAACGACCCCACCGGCCGCCGCGGTCTCGACGCCTGGCGGGCCGACCTCGGCGCGGCGGTGGTGATCAACGGCAGCTACTACGGCCGCGACGGGCGGCCGGCGACGCCGGTGGTGATCGACGGACGGCCCGCGGGACCGTCGGACTACCAGGCCAGGCAGGGGGCCTTCGTCGCCTCGCGCGGCGGCGCCCGGCTGGTCGACCTCTCGGACCAGGACTGGCGCCGGGCGCTGAGCGGGGCCGAGGCCGCCATGGTGTCCTATCCGCTGTTGCTGGCGGCCGACGGCTCCAGCCGCGCGCCGCCCGGGACCGGCTGGCTGGCGAACCGCAGCTTCGTCGCCGAGGACCGCCAGGGCCGGATCGTGCTGGGCTCGACCCGCGGCGCCTTCTTCTCCCTCGACCGGCTGGCAGCCTTCCTGCGCGCTTCGCCGCTGGACCTGAAGCTGGCGCTCGACCTCGACGGCGGCCCCGTGGCCTGCCAGGCGGTGGACGTCGGCCCGGTGCATCGCCGTACCTGCGGCGCCTGGGAGCTGCAGGTCGACAAGGCGGGCCACGCCAAGGTGCTGCCCCCGTCGTGGCCCGGCCACCAGCCGTCGATGCCGATGGTGCTGGCCGTCTACCCACGGACCGCGGCGGCCGGCGCCGACTGAAAGCGCGTCAGATCACCCAGCCGCTCGTCAGCCCGTCCATCTTCAGCACGATCGCCTCGGCCGCTTCGGCCGCCGACATGGTCGTGGTGTCGATGTGGATCTCGGGGTGCTCGGGGGCCTCGTAGGGGCTGTCGATGCCGGTGAAGTTCTTCAGCTCGCCGGCGCGGGCCTTCTTGTAGAGGCCCTTGACGTCGCGCGCTTCGGCCACCGCCAGCGGGGTGTCGACGAACACCTCGATGAACTCGCCCTCGGGCATCAGGTCGCGCGCCAGGCGCCGCTCCGAGCGGAACGGGCTGATGAACGAGACGAGCACGATCAGGCCCGCGTCGGCCATCAGCTTGGCTACCTCGGCCACGCGGCGGATGTTCTCCACCCGGTCGGCGTCGGTGAAGCCGAGGTCGCGGTTGAGGCCATGGCGGACGTTGTCGCCGTCGAGGATGTAGGTGTGCCGGCCCATGGCCTGCAGCCGGCGCTCGACGAGGTTGGCGATCGTCGACTTGCCCGAGCCGGAAAGGCCGGTGAACCACAGCACCGCCGGACGCTGGCCCTTGGCCGCCGCGCGCGTCGCCTTGCTCACGTCCAGCGCCTGCCAGTGGATGTTCTGGCTGCGGCGCAGGGCGAAGCGGATCATGCCCGCGCCGACGGTGGCGTTGGTGATCCGGTCGATCAGGATGAAGCCGCCCAGGTCGTGGTCGGTCTCGTACGGGTCGAAGGCGATCGCGCGGTCGAGGCTGATGTTGCAGACCCCGATCTCGTTCAGCTCCAGCTGCTTGGCCGGCGCCTGTTCGAGGGTGTTGACGTTGACCTTGTACTTCGGGGTCGTGATCGTCGCCGCGACCGTGCGGGTCCCGATCTTCAGCCAGTAGGGCCGTCCGGGCAGCATCGGCTCCTCGGCCATCCACACGATCGTGGACTCGAACTGGTCGGCGACCTCGGGCGGGGCGTCGGCGGCGGCGATCACGTCGCCGCGCGAGCAGTCGACCTCGTCCTCCAGCGTGAGCGTGATCGACTGGCCGGCGACGGCTTCGTCGAGGTCGCCGTCCTTGGTGACGATCCGCGCCACCCTGGTCTGGCGGCCCGAGGGCAGGATGCGGACCGCATCGCCCGGGCGGACGACGCCAGAGGCGATCTGGCCGGCGAAGCCGCGGAAGTCGAGGTTCGGCCGGTTCACCCACTGCACCGGCAGGCGGAAGGGCCCGGCCTGGAGCCGCGCCTCGTCGATCTCCACCGTCTCCAGGTGGTGCATCAGGCTGGGACCGCCGTACCAGGGCGTCGCCTCGCTGACCGAGGTGATGTTGTCGCCCTTCAGGCCGCTGATCGGGATCGCCAGGAAGTCGGTGATGCCGATGCCCGCGGCGAAGGCGCGGTAGTCGGCGACGATGGCCTCGAACACCTTCGGGTCGTAGCCGACCAGGTCCATCTTGTTGATCGCCAGCACGACCTTGCGGATGCCGATCAGGCTGACGAGGTAGGAGTGGCGGCGCGTCTGGGTCAGCACGCCCTTGCGCGCGTCGATCAGGATCACGGCCAGGTCGGCGGTCGAGGCGCCGGTGACCATGTTGCGCGTGTACTGCTCGTGGCCGGGCGTGTCGGCGACGATGAACTTGCGCTTGTCGGTCGAGAAGAAGCGGTAGGCGACGTCGATGGTGATGCCCTGCTCGCGCTCGGCGGCGAGGCCGTCGACCAGGAGGGCGAAGTCGATCTCGCCCCCCTGCGTGCCGACCTTCTTGGAGTCCGCCTCGAGGGCCGCCAGCTGGTCCTCGAAGATCATCTTGGAATCGTACAGCAGCCGCCCGATCAGGGTCGACTTGCCGTCGTCCACCGAGCCGCAGGTGATGAACCGCAGCAGCGACTTGTGCTGGTGGGCCTCAAGGTAGGCGCCGATGTCGGTGGCGATGAGGTCGCTGACGTGGGCCATCAGAAATACCCCTCGCGCTTCTTCTTTTCCATCGAGGCCGACTGGTCGTGGTCGATCTTGCGGCCCTGGCGCTCCGACGTGGTCGTCAGCAGCATTTCCTGGATGATCTGGGGCAGGGTGGTCGCCTCGCTCTCGACGGCGGCGCTCAAGGGGTAGCAGCCCAGGGTGCGGAAGCGCACCGAACGCATTTGCGGCGTCTCGCCGGGCTCCAGGCGCATGCGGTCGTCGTCGACCATGATCAGCTGGCCGTCGCGTTCCACCACCGGCCGCTCGGCCGCGAAGTAGAGCGGCACCACCGGGATGTTCTCCAGCATGATGTATTGCCAGATGTCGAGCTCGGTCCAGTTCGAGATCGGGAACACGCGCAGCGTCTGACCGGGGCCCAGGCGGGTGTTGTAGAGCTTCCAGAGCTCCGGCCGCTGGTTCTTCGGATCCCAGCCGTGGCCGGGGTTGCGCACCGAGACAACGCGCTCCTTGGCGCGGCTCTTCTCCTCGTCGCGCCGGCCGCCGCCGAAGGCCGCGTCGAAGCCGTGCTGGTCGAGCGCCTGCTTCAGGCCCTCGGTCTTCCACATGTCGGTGTGCAGCGGGCCGTGGTCGAACGGGTTGATGCCCAGGCGCTCGGCCTCGGGGTTCTTGTGCACGATCAGCTCGAAGCCGAGCTCGCGCGCCATGCGCTCGCGCATCGCGTACATGTCCTGGAACTTCCAGGTGGTGTCGACGTGCAGCAGGGGGAACGGCGGCTTGGCCGGATAGAAGGCCTTGGTCGCCAGGTGCAGCATCACCGCGCTGTCCTTGCCGATCGAATACAGCATCACCGGCCGTTCGCACTCGGCGACGATCTCGCGCATGATCTGGATGCTTTCGGCCTCCAGGCGCTGAAGGTGGGTCAGCATGGCGGGAGCGTCCTTGGCGGCCCGCGGCTGCGGCGGGGGCGCGAGTTCAAGAGTCATCGACAGGTCCAGGCGCAGACGAAAAATCCGCCGCCGCAGGCCTTGCGGAGACGGACGACCCTTTGACCGGTGATCTAGGCGACGAGGGGGCGAAGCGCAAGCAAGCCGGTCGGGCAAGGCGTCGCATCGGGCGAGGT
>DASZQQ010000217.1:0-7941 GCA_035549595.1 Caulobacteraceae bacterium | reverse complement strand
GACAAGGACGGCGCCTTCCAGCCGCTGGTCTACTGCTGGCGCGGCGGCCAGCGGTCCGGCGCCATGGCGGTGATCCTGGCCAATGTCGGCTGGCGCACGAGCGTGCTGGCCGGCGGCTACAAGACCTACCGCCGCTGGGTGCAGCGGCGCCTCTACGAGGAGACCCTGCCGCTGAAGCTGGCGCTGCTCGATGGCGGCACCGGCACGGGCAAGACCGAGATGCTGGGCCTGCTGGCCGAGCGGGGCGTGCAGGTGGTCGACCTGGAGGGCCTCGCCGCCCATCGCGGATCCCTGTTCGGGGCCCTGCCGGACCGGCCCCAGCCCAGCCAGAAGATGTTCGAATCGCGCCTGCTGGCCGCCCTCGACGCCCTCGACCCGCAGCGGCCGGTCGTGGTCGAGGCCGAGTCGAGCAAGATCGGCGAGCGCATGACGCCGCCGGCGCTCTGGGCGCTGATGCAGGCCGCGCCGCGCATCGAATTGGCCGCGCCCCGCGAGGCGAGGGCGGCCTATCTGGTCCGCGTCTACAGCGACATCGTCCAGAACCGCGCCGTGCTCGACGCGGTCTGCGAGCGCCTGCCGACGCACCCGGGCCGCAAGCGCCTGGAGGACTGGGGCCAGCTGGCCGACGCCGGCGAGTTCGCGGCCCTGGCCGAGGCGCTGATGGAGCTGCACTACGACCCGGCCTATACGCGCTCGAGCCGCAAGGACGAACGTCCGCGGCTGGGGACCGTGGAGATGCCGGGGCTGAGCCCCGCGGACCAGGCCGCCGCCGCCGACCGGACCGTCGAGCTGCTGCGCGAACGCTTCGGGACGCTGTAAGCGCCTTCAGAGCTTCTGCGTGGCCAGGATGCGCCGCGACCGCCTAGGAAAGGCCATGCGCCTTCTCGCCATCTCCGGAAGCCTCCGGGCCGTCTCGTCGAACACCGCTGCTCTGGAGGCCCTGCGCCTGCTGGCGCCGGCCGGCGTCGAGGTCGTGCTCTACCGCCGCCTCGCCGACCTGCCGCACTTCAACCCGGACCTCGACGGCGAGCCGCCGCCCGAGCCGGTGGCCGATCTGCGGCGCGAGATCGGCCTCTGCGACGGCCTCGTCATCTGCAGCCCGGAGTACGCCCACGGCGTCGCCGGGACGATGAAAAACGCTCTCGACTGGCTGGTGCCCAGCCTGGAGTTCCCGGAAAAGCCCGTCGCCCTGATCAACGCCTCGCCGCGCGCCACGATCGCGCTGTCGCACCTGCGCGAGACCCTGACGGTGATGACCGCCCGCATCGTCGAGGACGCCTCGATCGCCGTCCCCCTCCAGGGCCGGGGCCTCACCCCCGCCCAGATCACCGCCGACCCGGAGCTGTCCGCCGCCCTGCGCGCCGCCTTGGACGCCTTCGTGGCGGCGATCGACGCCCAATAGACTTGTCCACGAACCACACGAACCACACGAACAGGTCCGTGGTCGCGCGGACGCCGAGGCCAGTTGCTGCGCGTTCGTGTGGTTCGTGGACAAATTGACGGCGTTCGCCGTCGCCAGACCGCTTCAGATCGGAAACGCTTACTGCGGCTCGGGCTCGGGGAGCTGGTTGGGGCCGCGGCAGCGGGGGTCGGGGCGGCGGGCGACGGAGACCAGGCGGTAGTCGGGGCCTTCGGAGACCCGCAGGAAGTAGCGGGCGCCGTCCTTCTCGAGCGCCACCTGGACGAGGCCGGCCGGGCAGGCGCGCAGGCTGGTGTACGACAGGAAATGCAGGCGGCGCAGGCGATCGTGCAGGGCCGCCGAAGGCCGGCGCGCGGCGGGGGCAGTCCAGGCGGCGGCCTCGCGCCAGGGCGTGACGATCCATTCGTCGGCGAAGTCGCGCGGCGTCTCAGCGACCGGGGCGATGCGGCGCGCGGCGTCCTCGTCGACGACGAAGCGGCGGATCCAGGGGCGGTTGTGCACGTCGGTGTCGATGCTCTCGGCGTGCCAGCGCAGCTCCGCCGTCCGCTCGCCGGCCTCGACCGAGCCGGTGTCGTCGCCGCCCCACCAGATCGACTCGGTGGCCGCCCGCAGCACGCGAGGCGCCGCTGGCGAGAGGCCCGGCCGCAGGATCGCCCAGCGGATCTGCGCCCAGGTCGACGAGCACCAGGGCGTGACGCTCTTGGCGACCGCGAACCAGCGGCCGTCCGGCCCAGGCGGCGACAGGGCATAGTCGAAGGCCTCGAAGCCGCCGCTGACCTGGGCGTAGGGCGGCGCCTGCCAGCGGATGGCTTCGCGCCAGCCGTCCGGCGTGCGCTCGAACACGAACAGCGAGGCGTCCGAGCCGCACTGGATGCCGACCGTGGCGACGATGCCGATGCGGCCGCCGGGCCAGCGCCGGACCGCGAAGTCGAGGCCGCGGCCGTAGCCGGCCCCGGGCGACTCGTCGCCGCCGTCCAGGCCGGCGAGGCGCTGGAGGTCCGCCTGCACGTCCTCGGCTCTGGCGTCCGGCCCGGCGCAGCCCATCTCGGCGTCGGCGAGGTCGGCGAGCCGCGCCTTGAGCGTCGCAAGCCGCGCGCGGGCGGCGGCCGGCACCTCGGTGTCCATGTCCTCGGCATGCACCGCCTGCAGCCGCGCCGTCGCCTCGCGGACCGGGCCCGCGGCGGCGTCGGCCGGGCACTGCGCCGAAGCGCCCCCCGCCGCCAGCGCGGCGGCGAGAACGACGAGGAGGACGGGGACCAGGCGCCTCATGCCTTTTCCGCCGCCTTGGCCTCGTTCCAGAGGCCGTCCATTTCGGCCAGGTCGCTGGCCGCCGGCGAACGGCCGGCCTCGGCCAGCCGCCGTTCGATGTACTGGAAGCGGCGCACGAACTTGGCGTTGGTGGCGCGCAGGGCGTCTTCGGGATCTATGTCGAGCTGCCGGGCGAGGTTGGCGCAGACGAACAGCACGTCGCCCAGCTCTTCGCGCGCCTTGGCCAGGTCGCCGGCCTCGACCTCGTGCTCGAGTTCGCCGATCTCCTCATGCAGCTTCTCCAGCACCTCCTTGGCCGAGGGCCAGACGAAGCCGACGTTGGCCGCGCGCCTGGACAGCTTCACCGCCCGGGTCAGCGCCGGCAGGCCGATCGGCACGTCGTCCAGCAGACTCTGCGCCTTGCCCTTGCCGGCGCGCTCCTGCGCCTTGATCACCTCCCAGGCCTCGGTCTGCTCGGCCGAGGTGCGATGGCCGGCGTCGCCGAACACGTGCGGATGGCGGCGGATCATCTTGTCGCGGATCGCGCGGACCACGTCGGCGAAGGCGAAGGCGCCTTCCTCTTCCGCCATGCGGGCGTGGAAGACGACCTGGAACAGCAAGTCGCCCAGTTCGTCGCGCAGCTCGCCGAGGTCATGCCGCTCGATGGCGTCGGCGACCTCGTAGGCCTCCTCGACCGTGTAGGGGGCGATGGTGGCGAAGGTCTGCTCCAGGTCCCAGGCGCAGCCGCCTTCCTTGGCGCGCAGGCGGGCCATGATCTCCAGGAGCTCGAAGATCGGGTGGGAGACGGTCTCGGCGCTGTCGGGCATGGGCGTTGGGTCCGGTGCGGGCGACTCGAAGGGAACGCGCTCGCCCGCGCCTCCGATCAAGCCGGGGCCGGGGCGTGACGGCAAGACGGATTCGGCGCGGGCGAGGCCGCGAGCTCTACCGCTCGGCGAAGCGGCCGTGGGCGACGTTGTCGGCGAACTGCTGGAAGGTCCAGCCGGCGTCGCCCCAGGTGGAGTTGTGCCGGGCCTGGCGGATGTCGGACTCGTACCAGCGGTAGTGGACCGGCTCGGTCGAGCCGTCGGGACGCGTGGCCACGCCCTCGATGGTCGCGCCGCCGACGCCGAAGCTCTGCATCGAAAGGCCCGGCGTGTCGCCGAGCTGCTTGAACGTCGGCCGGTTCGGCTTGGCGTCCGCCAGGACCAGCTTCAGCTGAACGTTCTGGTGGCTGCGCGCCAGGGCGCGCTCGACGTCGTGGCGCAGCTCGTCGGCCAGCTGGTCCAGGTCGCGCTGGCCGTAGAGGCTGGCCTTGGCCTGCAGCTCCGGTCCGATGGCGACGGTGACGTTGGCCGGCGGCTGGGCCGCCGCGGCCCCGGCGACGGCAAGAGCGGCGGCCAGAATGATCGATCGCATGGTCAAGACGTTCTCCGAACTCGCCCCTCTCGATTTGCGACTATAGGCTCCGGGCCGGCGAAAATCACGGCAGTGGGGAGGGCGCGTGGGCGCGACCGAGGAACTGAAGGCGGCGCGGGACTTCCTGGTCCGCCACCGGACCGACTATGCGGCGGCGCACGCCGGCTTCCGCTGGCCGAGGTTCGAGACCTTCAACTTCGCCCTCGACTGGTTCGACGTGGTCGCCCGCGAGCGCGACCGCGAGGCGCTGCGCATCGTCGGCGACACCGGCGCCGTCCAGAGCCGCACCTATTCCCAGCTCGCCGAGAGCTCGAACCGCCTCGCCAACTTCCTGCGCGCCAAGGGGCTGAAGCGCGGTGACGCCCTGCTGCTGATGCTGGGCAACGAGGTCGCGCTCTGGGAGACCCTGCTGGCCTCCATGAAGCTGGGGGCCGTGGTGATCCCGGCCTCGACCCTGCTCAGCGGCGCCGAGCTGGAGGACCGCCTGGCGCGCGGGCGGGTGCGCTTCGTGGTCGCCGCGCACGACCTCGCCGGCCGTTTTCCCGCCGGGGACTGGACCGGGATCAGCGTCGGCGGTCCCGTCGCCGGCTGGAGCGACATCGCCGAGGCCGCCGCGTCGCCGGCAGGATTCCAGCCTGACGGGCCGACGCCGGCGAACGACCCGCTGTTGCTCTACTTCACCTCCGGCACCACCTCGCGGCCGAAGCTGGTGTCGCACAGCCACGTCTCCTATCCGGTCGGATCGCTCTCGACGCTCTACTGGCTGGGCCTCATGCCCGGCGATGCGCACCTGAACATCTCCTCGCCCGGCTGGGCCAAGCACGCCTGGAGCTGCGTCTTCACCCCGTGGCTGGCCGAGGCGACCGTGGTGATCCTGAACCAGGCCCGGTTCGACGCCGCCGCCACGCTGGCGGCGATCCGGCGCGAGGGCGTGACCACCTTCTGCGCCCCGCCGACGGTGTGGCGCATGCTGATCCAGAAGGACCTCGGCGAGCGTCCGGCGGCCCTCAGGGAGGCGATGAGCGCCGGCGAGCCGCTCAATCCAGAGGTCATCGACCAGGTCGAGGCCGCCTGGGGCCTGACCATCCGCGACGGCTACGGCCAGACCGAGACCACGGCCCAGATCGGCAACCCGCCCGGCCAGCCGGTCGTCCCCGGCGCCATGGGCCGCGCCCTGCCGGGCTACGAGATCGTGCTGGACGGGGAGGGGGCCGAGGGCGAGGTCTGCCTGCCGCTGGGCGCGGGCCGGCCGCTCGGGCTGATGGCCGGCTACAGCGGCGAGGCGGGCCCCGAGCCGCTGACGGGCGAGCTCTACCACACCGGCGACGTGGTCACGCGCGACGAAGACGGGGTCTTCACCTACGTCGGCCGCGCCGACGACGTCTTCAAGGCTTCGGACTACCGCATCAGCCCGTTCGAGCTGGAGAGCGTGCTGATCGAGCACGAGGCCGTGGCCGAGGCCGCCGTGGTGCCCTCACCTGACCCGATGCGCCTGGCCCTGCCCAAGGCGTTCGTGGTCCTCGCCGAGGGCGCCGCCGCCGACGCGGCCACCGCCCGCTCGATCCTCGCCCATGCGCGCGAGCGGCTCGGCCCCTTCAAGCGCATCCGCCGCCTGGAGATCCTCGACCTGCCCAAGACCATCTCCGGCAAGATCCGCCGCGTCGAACTGCGCGCCCTCGAAGCCGACCGCCGCGGAGCCGGCCTGCGCGGCGAGCTGGAGTGGTGGGAGGAAGATTTCGACTGACCCGACGATGCGCGTCAGCGCGCGATCGGCGACGTCGAGGCCTGCACGGCGTCACCGGTTTTGGACCACGAACCACACGAACCACACGAACAGTTCATGGCTTTCCCGAGCGGCCGCGGCCCAACGGACCCGTTCGTGTGGTTCGTGGTCAATTTCATCGGGCGCCGCCGGAACCTCTGTCGTCCAGGCTTATTCGCGCTTCTTGCCTAGGCGTTTTGCCGGTCGCGGGCGGACATCAGGGTCCAGCCGTTGGGGCGCAGGATCTCCAGGGGGGAGAAGTTGGCCTTGTAGTCCATCTTGCGGCTGCCCTGGACCCAATAGCCCAGGTAGACGTACGGCAGGTCGATGAGGCCCGCCTGGACCACGTGGTCGAGGATCATGAAAGAGCCGAGGCTGCGGCGCGGCTCGTCGGGCGCATAGAAGCTGTAGACCAGCGACAGGCCGTCGGAGAGCTGGTCGACCAGGGCGCAGGCGATCAGCTCGCCCGGGCCGCGGTCCTTGGGCCGGCGGCGGTATTCGACGAGGTGGGTGCGGACCGCGGTGTCCTCGACCATGGCCACGTAGTCGGGCCAGGTCATGTCGGCCATGCCGCCGCCGGCGTGGCGGCTGGTGAGGTACCGGCGCAAGAGCTCGAACTGTTCGAGCGTCGCCTCGGCCTCGACGACGTGGCGCTCGAGGTCGGCGTTGCGGTTGAGGACGCGGCGTTCCGAGCGCGAGAACAGGTAGTCGGTCACCGGGAGGCGCGCCGAGACGCAGGCGGCGCACGACTCGCAGGCCGGCCGGTAGGCGATGTTCTGCGAGCGGCGAAAGCCGCCCTGGGTCAGGGAATCGTTGACGGCGGCGCCGTCCAGCAGGGGCAGATGGGCGAACACCTTGCGCTCCTCGCGCCCCGGTAGATACGGACAGGGCGAGGGCGCCGTCAGAAAGAACCGAAGCTGGCGCGTCGGAAAATGCTGGGTCACTCGGTCGGACGGTCCTTCAAATCACGCTTCCCAGGGCCTGATTAGGGGTCATGCCCGCCCTTCGCGCAAGACGCGCCCCGATCTAAAGCCCGTGATTGGGCGGCAGAACCGGCGCCTCGCGCAACAACACGATGGCGATGCGCCGGTTGCCGGGCAGCATGGGATCGTCGGGATAAAGCGGATCGGAATTGGCTTTGCCGGCGACCTGGTAGATGCGGTCGGCGTCGACTCCGGCCGATTCCAGAACCTGGCGCGACGCATCAGCGCGGGCCGAGGACAGCGGCCAGTCGCCGGCCGCCTTCGCCCCGCCGGGGCTGGCGCTGGTGTGGCCCGAGATGCTGATCCGGTTCGGCAGCTGGTTGATCACCTTGGCCACGGCGCGCAGCAGCACGCGGGCGCGGTCGTTGGGCTGGGCCGAGTTCTCCTTGAACATCGACCGGCCTTCCTGGTCGACGAGCTGGATGCGCAGGCCCTCGGGCGTCTGGTCGATCAGGATCTGCTTCGACAGCTCGGCCAGCTCGGGCATGTTCTGCATCGCCTGGCGCAGCGACTGCGCCGCGCTTTCGAAGGCGGCGTCCTCGGCCTTGTCCTTGTCCTGCTGCTGCGACGAGGGATTGGCCGAGCCCTGCTGGTTCTGCGACTGGCCGGGATCCTTGACGTTCGGCGGCGCCTCGGGGGCCAGCGACTCGATCACCGACTTCGAACCGGCGCCCTTCGCGCCGTCGTCGTTCAGCGAGGTGCCGCCCAGGATGCCGCCCGAACCGCTGGTCGTCTCCGACACGCTGGCCGGGGCGAAGTAGTCGGCGATGCCGCGTTTCTGCTCGGGGCTGGTGGTGTTGATCAGCCACATCAAGAGGAAGAAGGCCATCATCGCCGTCACGAAGTCGGCGTAGGCGACCTTCCAGGCCCCGCCGTGGTGGGCGTCGTGCCCGCCCTTCTTCACCTTCTTGATGATGATCGGGGCTTCGCCGACGGCCATGAACGCGTCCCTGGGGGATTAATCGTGAATCGCCCGGTAAGGTGGGGCGGGCGCGTTAAGATGGCGTTGAGCGGCAAGAGCGCCTCCCGCCAAAGTGGGAACCGGTTTGGCGATCAGGAGGCGCTCAAACTAAAAGAATGAGCCTTCTTGTCCCGGTCAGGTCGATCCGACC
>DASZQQ010000216.1:0-1859 GCA_035549595.1 Caulobacteraceae bacterium | reverse complement strand
CGGCCCCGGCCGGGCCCTCGGGACCCACCGACGCCGACTGGCGCACGCCCGACCCCGAGAACGTGCTCGTCAGCGACACCAGCAAGGGCCGCATCGTGGTCGAGCTGGCCCCGGCGGCCGCGCCGCAGGCGGCCGCCCAGGTGCGCGCGCTGGCCCGCGCCGGTTTCTACAACGGCCGCGCCTTCTTCCGCGTCCTCGACGGCTTCATGGACCAGACCGGCGATCCCAAGGACGACGGCACCGGCCAGTCCGACAAGCCGAACCTGCCCCCGGAGTTCACCTTCCGCCGTGGCGCCGACACGCCGATCGTCGTCGTCGACAAGTCGGGCGGCAGCGAGTGGGGCTATCTGGGCAGCCTGCCGGTGGTCAGCCAGACCATGGACCTGGCCCTGCTGATGGCCGACCACAAGGTCAGCGCCTACGGCGCCTACTGCCCCGGCGTGCTCGGCATGGCCCGCTCGGACGATCCTGGCAGCGGCAACAGCCAGTTCTTCCTGATGCGCGGGACGACCGCGTCACTGAACCAGAACTACACGGCCTTCGGCGCCACCATCGCCGGCCTCGACGTGATCCGCGCCATCAAGACCGGCGCCCCCGGCTCCGGCCACGTCGACGATCCGCAGGACAAGATGCTGACCGTGCGCGTCCTGGCCGACATCCCCGAAGCCGAGCGGCCGAAGGTGCGCGTGCTCGATCCCAGGGGCCCCTGGTTCAAGGTCCTGGTGGAGCGCGCCCGCAAGGAGAAGCTCGTCGGCTTCAGCGTCTGCGACATCGACCTGCCCGGCGAAGCCAAGTAACCCTTTTCGTTGAAAGAGAGCCCAATGTCCGACCCCGAGAACACCCTGATCATGACGCTTGAGACCGGCCCGGTGACGATCGAGCTGCGGCCCGACCTCGCCCCCGGCCACGTGGCCCGGATCAAGGAGCTGGCGCGAGAGGGGTTCTACGACGGGGTGGTGTTCCACCGGGTGATCCCGGGCTTCATGGCCCAGGGCGGCGATCCCACCGGCACCGGCACCAGCGGCTCGAACAAGCCGAACCTGAAGGCCGAGTTCAACGCCGAGCCGCACGTGCGCGGCGTCTGCTCCATGGCCCGCACGCCGAACCCCGATTCGGCCAACAGCCAGTTCTTCATCTGCTTCGACGACGCCACCTTCCTAGACCGCCAGTACACCGTGTGGGGCAAGGTGGTGGACGGCATGGAGCACGTCGACGAGCTGCCGGCCGGCGAGCCGCCGCGCCAGCCCGGCAAGATCGTCTCCATGAAGGTGGCGGCGGACGTCTGAGCCGCGCCCGCGGTGACGCCGGTGCTCGAGGCGGCGTACGCCGAGCCGCACCGGCGCTACCACACCCGCGCGCACATCGACGACTGCCTCGCAAGGCTCGCCGAGGTCCGGACGCTGGACGCGCGTCAGCGCCGGATCCTGGAATGGGCGATCTGGTGGCACGACGCGGTCTACGATCCGCGCCGCTCCGACAACGAGGCGGCCAGCACGGCCCTGGCGCGGCGGGACCTGCCGGCGCTGGGGGCCTCGCCTGACGAGGTCGCCGAGGTCGAGCGCCTGATCCTGCTGACCCGCGGCCACGCCGTCGACCCCCACGACGCGCTCGGCGCGGTGCTGGTCTCCATCGACCTCTCGATCCTGGGCGCGGCGCCCGCCGACTACGCCCGCTACGCCGCGCAGGTCCGCGAGGAGTATGCGCACGTGGCCGACCACGCCTTCCGCGCCGGCCGTGCGGCGGTGCTGCAGGCGTTCCTGGCGGCGGACGCCATCTTCCCCGATCCGGCCTTCCACGCCCGTTTCGAGGCCCAGGCGCGGGAAAACCTCGAACGCGAGCTGGCGGCCCTGCGTTCCGGG
>DASZQQ010000215.1:0-2025 GCA_035549595.1 Caulobacteraceae bacterium | reverse complement strand
CCCTGCAGCAGGGTGCGGTGGACCTCGTGGCCGGAGGCGGGTCCTACACCTTCACCCACGATGTGACCCTGGACCTCGATTTCGTGGGGATCAGCTACTACGACAGTCTGGGTTTCCTGACTTCGGCGCCGCGCCCCGCGCGCGCCGGACAGCCCGCGCCGCCGGACAAGACCATCGCCTCGCTCAACGGCCAGCGCATCTGCGTGCAGGGCGGGTCGACGGCCCAGGCCGGCCTGGCCGAGGGGCTGAAGGCGCGCGGGCTGAGCTACCAGCCGATCGTCAAGGAAGACCGCAACCAGGCGCTGGAGGCCTATCGCCGGCGCCAGTGCGACGCCATCGTCGACGACCTGTCGGTGCTGGCCTACGACCGCCAGGCGCTGCCCCAGCCCGAGCGTCAGGCGATCCTGGCCGAGACCCTGGCCGAGGATCCGGTCGGACCCATGGTGCGGGAGGGCGACGACCGCTGGGCCAATGTGGTGCGCTGGACGCTGAACGCCATGATCCTGGCCGAAGCGGGCAAGCTGAGCTCGCACACGGTGGAGATGGCGCGCCAGGACTCGGTCGATCCGCAGGTGCGCCGCCTGATCGGCGCGGAGGGCGACGCCGGACGGAGGCTGGGTCTGGCGGACGACTGGGCCTACCGCGTCATCCGCCAAGTCGGCGCCTATGACGAGGTGTTCGACCGCAACCTGAGCCCGTTGAAACTGGAGCGGGGCCGCAACGCCCTGTGGAACGCCGACAAGCCGGGCCTGCTATACGCCCCGCCCATGCGTTAGCGCGCGGCGGCCTGGATCGCCTTGAGCGCGCCGAGGAGTCCTTCGGCGGAAGCGAGGGGCAGGCAACTGGGGCCGTCGCAGAGGGCCTTGTCCGGATCGGGATGGAATTCCAGGAACACGCCGTCGGCGCCCGCGGCCACGGCCGCCTTGGCCAGCACCGGCACGCCCTCGCGCCGCCCGCCGGCCGAGGCTCCGCCGGTGCGCGGATCGGCGCCCGGGAGCTGCACGGCGTGGGTGGCGTCCATGGTCACAGGCACGCCGAGCTTATGCATCTCGCCGATGGCCAGCATGTCGACCACCAGGTTGTTGTAGCCGAAGGACGAGCCGCGCTCGCAGAGCACGATCTGGAGGTCGGGCGCGGCCTCGCGCGCCTTGTCGATGATGTTCCGGCAATCCCAGGGCGCCAGGAACTGGGCCTTCTTGACGTGAAGGACGCCGCCGTGGGCCGCGGTGGCCTTCGCCGCGGCGACCACCAGGTCGGTCTGACGGCAGAGGAAGGCAGGGATCTGCACGATGCCGGCGACCTCGGCCACCGGCTCGGCCTGGTCGATCTCATGGATGTCGGTGGCGATGGGGACGCCGAGCTCGGCCTTCACGGCAGCCAGCATCTTCAGGCCGGCCTCGAGGCCCGGACCGCGGTAGCTCTTGATCGAGGAGCGGTTGGCCTTGTCGAAGCTGGCCTTGAAGGCATAGGGCAGGCCAAGCCCGTCGCAGACCGCCTTGAGGTGGCCGCCGACCTCGAGCGCCAGGTCCTCGTTCTCCAGCACGTTCAGTCCGGCGATCACCGCCAGGGGCAGGCCTGCGCCCAGGGCGAAGCCGCTTTCCAACCTGACCTGGCTCATCTGTGGGCTTCCTTGGCGCGGGCGCCGCTGGCGATGGGACTGTCGGGCCGCGAGGCCCATTCGGTCCACGAGCCGTCGTAGACCGCCGCGTCCCAGCGCCCGAGCCGGGCGAGGGCCAGGGCGATGACGGCGGCGGAGACGCCGGAGCCGCAGGTGGTGACGATGGGACGGTCGATATCCACGCCCTCGCCCCGGAAGATGGCGGCCAGTTCGTCCTTGGGCCGCAGGGCGCCGTTGGCGACGAGTTCCGCATGGGGTGTGTTGAAGGCGCCAGGCATGTGGCCGGACGGGATCGGCCGCGGCTCGGGCGCGGTCCCTTCGAAGCGGTCGCGGGCGCGGGCGTCGACCACCTGCTCGCCGGCGGCCAGCGCGGCCTTGACCTGGTCGATGTCGCGCAGCAGTGCCGG
>DASZQQ010000214.1:0-7598 GCA_035549595.1 Caulobacteraceae bacterium | reverse complement strand
TCGTCTCGCCGAGCTTCTCCATGGCGGCGTTGTAGTCGGCCTGGATCTGCCGGTACTCGTCCGGCAGCCCCGCGGCGAGCCGATGGGTCAGGTCTCCCTCCGCCAGCGCCGCGAGGCCGCGGCCCACATGCTCGACCACCGTCGCGCGCTCGCGTTTCAGGATCTCGGCCTCGGCTTCGAGACGCGCGGCCTCGGCCGCCTCGAGGTAGACCGAGATCGAATAGTCGATGTCGAGCAGGGTGGCCTTCGCCAGGGCGCCCAGCTCCGCCGCCAGTCGCCTGGCCCCGCCGTCGCGGCGGCCGCCGAAGCCCGACTTCGGCCAGCGCGCCTCGACCACGGCGGCGATCAGCGCCTCGAGCACCAGGGCATAGCCGCCGATGTACCAGCGCGGCTCCAGGCCGATGCGGGCGTGGGTGCGGCCGACCCGCGTGACGGCGTCGACGTAGCCGTCGTCGAACTGCCCGCTGGAGATCCGCTCCCAGTGCGCGAGCTGGCGCTGCTTGGCGCTCTCCATCGTCCCGGACCGGGCGAAGAAGCCGCGCGTCTGCGCCGTCGCGGCGACCTGGCCGTAGAACCGGTCCAAGGCCCCCGGCAGGGCGCTCATGATCAGGCTCTTCACGCCGCGCAGCTCGTCCGCGGCCCGGACGTCCAGCCGCATGAACTGCAGCCGCGCGTCGAGATTGGCGTTCTCAGTCATCGTCGAGTCCCTCCACCCGCACGGCCCCCACGGCCGGCTCCGCGTCAAACGAAACACTCGAATCGAATACACGGATAACGATGTTGTTGGTCCGGTTAACGAAACAATAATTGCGTAGTACTATTCAAATATAGTCTGTGGTGCCAATCCAAAAGTACTATATCTGCAGATATATTCGTCGGAATTGGCGGCGCCGACGGCGCTCTTTCAAGCGGGATGGCGAAGGCTGCGACCGGCGTAGAAGCCGGCCAGGAAATCCATCACAGCGCGGACCCGTGGCGTGCGGCGCAGGCGCTCGTGCGTGATCAGCCACACCTCGGGCTGGTTCTCGATCGGCGGCGTGAAGCAGTAGACGAGGTCCGGCTCGTCGCGGGCGATGAAGTCCGACATGGCGCTGACGCCGAGGCCGGAGCGCAGGGCGGTCAACAGGCCGCCGATGTTGTTCTGGCGCAGCACGATCGCGCTGGCGGGCACGTTCGCATCGACCCAGCGCACGAGCTCGGTCTTGGGGAAGGCCTCGTCGACGGTGAGGACCGCGTGGCGGGCGAGATCCTCCGCCGTCTGCGGAACGCCGTGCGCGTCGGCGTAGGTGCGCGCGCAATAAAGGCTCCAGCGGTCGTAGGCGAGGCGGCGGCCGACGAGGCCGGCTTCGGTCGGCGCCCGGCCCGCGCGCAGGGCGACGTCGGCCTCGCCGGCGGCGAGGTCCAGCCAGCGGTCGCCGGCGATCAGCTCCAGCCGGATCTGCGGATAGGCCTGGCGGAACTCGGCCACGCCGTTGGCCAGCAGGGTGTTGGCGAACACCGAATTGGTGGTCAGGCGGACCGTTCCGGTGAGGTTGCGCGCCAGGGCCGCGGCCGAGGCCTCGAAGGCGCCCGCCGCCGCTTCGAGCTGCTCGGCCGTCTGCAGCAGGGCGCCGGCCGCGTCGGTCATGGCGTAGCCGGCCGGGCGCTTGTCGAACAGCTCCAGGCCCAGCGCCTGCTCCAGCGCCGCGATCCGCCGCGCCGCCGTGCTCTGGCTGACCTTCAGCTCGCGCGAGGCCGCCAGTGTCGTTCCGGCGCGGGCCACGGCGAGGAAGACGCGGATGTCGTTCCAGTCGATCACGAAGGCATTCCCACGGGCGCATTCTGCATTTCTGCAGAATGGAAGCGCAACCATGGTGTTTGAGACCGAACGCACTCGTCGGTAGCACCGGCGCCCTACGCAACGCCGGACCCGCTTAACCCATGAAGCTCCACTACGATCCCCTGTCGACGACCTCCCGGGCGGTCACCTTCTTCCTGTACGACCAGGCCATCGCCTTCGACGAAGCGGTCGTCAGCCTGCACCAGGGCGACCAGCGCCGCCCCGAGTTCCTGGCCCTCAACCCCAACGGCCAGGTCCCCGTGCTCGAGGACGGCGACTTCGTGCTGACGGAATCGGCGGCGATCCTGCGCCATGTCGCGCGGCGGACCGGCTCGGCCGCCTGGCCGGAGGACGTGCGCGGCCAGGCGCGGGTGGACGAGGCCCTTTCGTGGTTCGAGTCCGGCCTCAACACCTACTTCTGCAAGTTCAGCGTCTATCCGCGCATGCTGCCCGAGCTGCTGGCGCTGCCGGAGGGCTCGCGCGCCGACCTCCAGCGCCTGGGCGCCCAAGGGACCCAGCGCTACCTCGACGTCCTCGATCGCACGTGGCTCGCCAAGGCGCCGTTCGTCTGCGGCGAGGCCATCACCCTGGCCGACTACTTCGGCGCGGCGATCCTCACCCTGGGCTTCGTCATCGACTTCGACTTCTCGGCCTGGCCGAACGTCGCCGCCTGGCTGGAGCGGCTGAAGCGCCGGCCCGGCTGGGACCCGGCCTTCGCCAGCTTCTGCGGCTTCCTGATCGCCTCGCGGCGCGAAATGGCGGAGGCCGGGGCGTGACCGCCGCGGCTCTCGACCGGCCAGCCGGGCGCAATCCGGTGCTGCGGTGGCTGGGACGCGGCCTCGCCGCTCTCGCGGTCCTCGCCCTTGTCGCCTCTGCCGGCGTGTTCGCGGTGGCCCAGTGGCGCCTGAACATGCGCTGGCCCGCCGCGCCGGAGGACCTGCGCATCGCCCCGGCCCCGGCCATGGTCGCCGAGGGCGAGCGCGCGTTCCACGTCTTCGGCTGCTACGGCTGCCACGCCGAGGCCGGCAAGGTGCTGTTCGAGGCGCCGAACGTCGGCCGCCTCGTGGCCCCGAACGTGTTCCGCAGGGCCGCCGCCTATTCCGACGCCGAGCTCGTGCGTCTCGTGCGCCGGGGCGTGAAGCGCGATGGGACCAGCGCCCTCGTCATGCCCGCCGCCAACCTCGGCCGGGTCTCGGACCGGGACCTGGCGGCGATCGTCGCCTATGTCCGCCACGCCCCGGTCCCGCGCGACGGCGCGCCGCCGACGCAGTGGGGTCCGTTGGGCTACGTCGCCCTGGCCGCCGGCAAGGTGGCGCTGTCGGCGCAGCAGGCCGGCCACGGGGCGACGCCCATGGCGCGTCCGGCGGGAGGCGAAGGGGCCTATATCGTCGGCGCGGTCTGCGCCGAGTGCCACGACCTCGACAAGGTCCGCAGCAACGGTTGGGACATGACCGCCCCGCCGCTGCGCGCGATGGCCCAGGTCTATCCGCTGGAGGACTTCCGCCGCCTGCTGCGCACCGGCAAGGGGATGACGCGCGACAATCTCGGCGTCATGTCCGGCGTCGCCCGCGAGGACCTGTCGCACCTCACCGACGCCGAGATCGAGGCCGTGCACCGCTACCTGCGCGAGGGGCGTTAGAGCCTCGGCCCGGGCTCAAAGCCCGGCGAGCCGTTCCGCCAGGGCCTCCGGCGCCGGTGCGCCGCGGGCGACCGCGAACAGCGCTTCGCCGGGCAGGAACCCCTCGAGCATGGCGAGGGTCTCGTCGAGCGGAGGCTCGGCGGCGGTCTCGCTGACCACGACCGCGGCCAGCGGAAGGCCGCGGTCTGCGATCACGGCCGCGGCGGTCAGGGTGTGGCTCATGGCCCCGAGGTAGGAGCCTGTGACCAGCAACACCGGCGCCCCGAGCGCCTCGGCGAGATCCAGCATGGTGCGGCGCTCGTCGAGCGGCGACATGATCCCGCCGGCGGATTCCACCAGCAGCAAGCCCTCGGCCGCGGCCGCTCGTTCGCGGCAGGCGCCGATCACGGCCTCGGCGTCGACGCGGCCGCCCTCGCGCGCGGCGGCCTGGCAGGGCGCGAGCGGCGCGCGGTAGCGCCAGGGGGAGATGCGCTCCAGGGCCTCGGCCGACCAGGGGATCCCCTGCGCCGCCAGCAGCACGGCCGGGTCGCTGTCCTCGGGGGCGTCCGGGTCGAAGCCGCTGACCAGGGGCTTGAACGCCTCGGCCGCGACGCCGCGGGCGCGGAGGGCGCGGATCACGGCCGCGCCGACGTAGGTCTTGCCGGCGTCGGTGCCGGCGCCGGCGACGAACAGGACGCCCATCGTCAGGCTTCCGCCATCAGCGGCCGCACGGCCGCGACCAGGCGATCGATCTCGGCGTCCGGGTGCAGGGCCGAGAAGGCGAAGCGCAGGCGCTCGGTCCCGATGGGCACCGTCGGCGATCGGATCGCCACGGCGAGGAAGCCGGCCCGCTCCAGGGCCGCCGAGGCCGCGAGCGCCCGGGCCGCGTCGCCGACCACCCAGGGCACGATGGCGCTCACGGCCGGCGCCAGGCCGAGGGCTTCTGTGAACCGCCGCGCCTTGCGCACCGGGGCGGCGCAGAGCTCGGGCTCGCTGACGATGATGTCGAGGGCGGCGGCCGCCGCGGCCGCGCTCGCCGGCGGCAGGCCGGTGGAGTAGACGAAGGTGCGCGCGCGCGTCTTGACGAGGTCGATCACCGCCGCGCTGGCGCACAGATAGCCGCCGTAGCCGCCGATCGCCTTGGAGAGCGTGCCCATCTGCAGCGGCACCAGGGCGCCCGGGAAGGCGTGCGCCGAGCCGCGGCCGGCGCCGACCACCCCGACCCCGTGCGCGTCGTCGCTGATCAGCCAGGCGTCGTGCGCCGCGCAGACCTCGCCGAGGCGGTCCAGCGGCGCCAGGTCGCCGTCCATGGAAAAGACGCCGTCGGTGGCCACGAGCACGTGGCCGAAGCGCTGGCGGTCGGCCGCGAGCCGCGCCTCCAGGTCCCGGACGTCGTTGTGCCGGAAGGCGGCGACCGCGGCGCCCGAGAGCCTCGCCCCCGCCCACAGGCACGAGTGGGCCAGCTCGTCGATCAGGATCAGGTCGCCAGGCCCGACCAGGGTCGGCAGGATGCCGGCGTTGGCCAGGTAGCCGGAGCCGAACACGCACGCCGCCTCGGTCCCCTTCAGCCGCGCCAGCCGGCTCTCCAGCGCCTCGATCGCGGGGCAGTCGCCGGTGATCAGGCGCGAGGCCCCGGCGCCTGCGCCATAGGTCTCCAGCGCCTCGCGCGCGGCCGCCTTGACCTTCGGATGGTGCGAGAGGCCGAGGTAGTCGTTGCACGAGAACGACACCAGCCGCCGGCCGCCGCGTTCGATGAAGACGCCGTCCAGCCTGTGCGTCGGCGCCAGTGTGCGGCGGATCTGGCGGGCTTCGAGGGACTTGAGCTTGTCCTCGGCGAACGCTTGCAGACTGCGCATCACTGTTACTCTCGTTCACCGGGTGCTGGCCTTGCGGCGCGGCTGCCGATAGCAAACCCGCATCGCCCCGGAAACGGTGGCCCAGCGTCATCCCCGACATCGGAGTGCAAGCTTTGACCGACCCCGCCTGGCTCGCCCGCGGCGCGCCGCACGTCTGGCGTCCGTACTGCCAGATGAAGACCGCCCCGCCGCCGCTTCCGGTCGCGAGCGCGTCCGGAGTGCGCCTGACCCTGGCGGACGGCCGCGAGCTGATCGACGGCATCGCCTCGTGGTGGACCGCCTGCCACGGCTACGCCCATCCGCACATCGCCGCGGCCGTGCGCGACCAGCTGGAGCGGCTGCCGCACGTGATGTTCGGCGGCCTGGCGCACGAGCCGGCCTACCGCCTCGCCGCGCGCCTGGCGGACCTCCTGCCGGGGCAACTCGACCACGTGTTCTTCGCCGAGTCCGGCTCGGTGTCGGTCGAGATCGCCATGAAGATGGCGCTGCAGTTCTGGATCAACCGCGGCGTGGCCGGCCGCACCCGCTTCCTCGCCTTCCGCGGCGGCTATCACGGCGACACCCTGGCCACGATGACGGTGTGCGACCCCGAGGAGGGCATGCACGCCCTCTTCGCCGGGGTCATGCCGGCGCAGGTGATCGCGGACCTGCCCGTGGACGAGGCCTCTGAAGCGACGCTGGACGCCCTGCTGGCCGAACGCGCCGGCGAGATCGGCGCGATCCTCGTCGAGCCGCTGGTCCAGGGCGCCGGGGGCATGCTGTTCCATCCGCCCGAGACCCTGCGACGCCTGCGCCGGCTCGCCGACCGCCACGACGTGCTGCTGATCTTCGACGAGATCTTCACCGGCTTCGGCCGCACCGGGACGATGTTCGCCATGCAGGCGGCCGGCATCGAGCCCGACGTCGTCACCCTGTCGAAGGCCCTGACCGGCGGCACGCTGCCGCTGTCGGCCGCCATCGCCAGCCGGCGGGTGTTCGAGGCCTTCTGGTCGGACGATGCCGGCGCGGCGCTGATGCACGGGCCGACCTACATGGCCAATCCGCTCGCCTGCGCGGCCGCCAACGCCTCGCTCGACCTCTTCGAGACCGGCGCCTGGCGCGGCGACGTCGCGCGCATCGCGGCGGGGCTGGAGGCGGGGCTGGCGCCGCTTCGGGGCCGGCCGGGCGTCGCCGACGTGCGTGTGCTGGGCGCGATCGGCGTGGTCGAGCTGGAGGCCGCGCCCGACGCCGGGGCGCTCAGCCGCCGCTTCGCCGACCTGGGCTGCTGGATCCGGCCGATGGGCAAGGTGGTCTACCTCGCGCCGCCTTTCGTGATCGGCTCGGCGGACCTCGATCGCCTCACGGAAGTTGTCCGGCTGGTGATCGGAGGCTGAGCGAGGACCTCGTCAGGGCCGATCGTTAAGGTTTACGGCGGATGATCCTCGCGTCGGCCAACCGATTCGAGGTCCGCCGGCGCTGAGCGAGGAGGCGGCCCGATGCTGTGGGTGGCGATGCTGGCGGTTCCCGCCCTGGCGACCGCGCCGATCGACCGCACCGGCCCCGTCGCCGGCGCCCCCGCCGCCGCGGACCAGCGCCACGCCGTCGATCCTCAGTCGGGCCAGGCGTGGAGCGACGGGCTCACCGCCCTGCTCGACAAGGCCTCGGGCGTCTCGTGGAGCCGCAAGGACGCGCGCCTGCAGATCGGCTACCAGCAGCGCGACTTCGCCCCGGCCCCGCCCGGCGTCGACGTGCGCGGCTACGACACCCTGCTGAAGGACGCTCCTGACATGGTCGGCCTCAGCTTCAAGCTCCATCCGCACCGATAGGGCGGCCCGGGGGGCGGACTCTCGAATCGCCTTCGTTTCGCTCGCCCGCCGTGGCATCAGCGGGGCCAGCGTGAGTGCGATACCGCCAGCTGAGGTCGAAGGGGCGCCCCGCTATCGCCGGGTCGACGAGGCGCGCATCGTCGAGAGCCTGCTGGTCGACGGCTGGGCCGACCAGATTCGCCTCGGCCGGCGCGAAGCGGCGGCCGCGGAGGCCCGCGCGGCGCTGCAGCGGTGCGTCGACCTGGGGCTGCCGTTCGCGCTCGCGCCCGACGGCGGGCGCCTGTTCGACCCGGTCGAGGCCGAGAACTTCCTGGAGTGGGCGGACCTGAATGGGCTCGACGCCGCGTGGGAGAGGCGCTGCGTGGCGGTCGCGCGGGCGCGCGCCTGGGAAGCCTACGGCGGGCCGGAGTCCAGCGCGCCGCCGCCGCCGCCCGCCGCCCTGCCGCCGCGCCGGTACCGGGTGCGGCTGACGCGCGCCTTCAACCTGGCCGGCCGCCCGG
>DASZQQ010000213.1:0-2854 GCA_035549595.1 Caulobacteraceae bacterium | reverse complement strand
AGAGACCTCGGCTAGGTGACGATGTCCCTGCCCCCTGCCCCGGGGGGCGGGTCTTTCGGGCGGCCGCCGAACAGCCGCCCGAACGGGCGGCGGAACCAGCCGAGCGCGGCGGCGGCGCCTGCCGCGACGAGGACGAACCCCTTCTTGCCGAACGCCAGCAGCAGGGCGATCAGCCCCACCTTCTTGGCCGCCGCCGCCCCGACGCCGGCGGCGATCAGGCCGGCGACGCCGTAGGCGGCCATCTTGTCGTGGCCCTTGTCGACGTCCGTGTAGCGCGATCCCATGTCGTAGGCGGCCAGGTCGCGGACCCGGGTCGAGATTTGCCTCACTGCCGGGAGGGCCGTCAGCGGCGCGACGATGTTGAGGCTGAGCACGCCGCGCCGGCCCAGGACGCGGATGCCGTAGTTCAGCGTGTCCGCCGGCTGATCCGAGAACCGGACGTCCCGCGCCCAGATGGCCGAATGCGAGGCCGCGTCGTAGCTCGGCGGCTCGGCCCACCCGACCAGATGCATGGCCGCGAAGCCGTCCTTGCGCCGCCGCTCGTTGATCTCGTCTTCGTTGCGGCGAAGGTCGTCCAGGAGCTTGGGCGCATCGATCTTGGCCGCATCGGCGTCCGAGACGTAGCCGCTGTCCTCATAGGTGACGACGGCGCCCCAGGCGTCCCGATCGAGGGGGCCGTGGCCGGCCTCGAAGATCATCCCGAGCACGTTGTCGGCTGCTTGCGGAGGATTGCCCCAGACCTCGGTCAGTACCCGTTTGGCCTCCGCCGGCCCCAGGAAATAGTAACCGTCGCCGAGGTTGAGGTGCGCCTGGGCCTGGGCGATCGCCACGTCGCCGGTCTGGCGCGGCAGCTTGTCGACCCAGGAGAAGTCAGGCTCCGCCTTTGGAGCCGCCGCCGGTTCGGCCGCCATCGCCGGAACCGCCAGCGCCAGGGCGGCCAGAGCCGCCGCCATCCAGGTCCGAAGCATCGCGATCGCCCCCCAGCAGATCCACCAGCCCACCGACGGTAGATCACGGCAAAGGCTCGCGCCAGGGCCGAACCCCCGCCTCCCGGCCACGGCGGCGCGCCTATATGTTCGTCCGTACGATGCGCGCCTTCGCCACCCTTCTCGACCGGCTGTCCCTGACCAGCGCGCGCAACGCCAAGCTGACCCTGGTCCGCGACTTCCTGAAGGCGACGCCCGATCCCGACCGCGGCTGGGCCCTGGCGGCCCTGACCGGGGCGCTGAGCTTCCACGCCGCCAAGCCGGCCGCGATCCGCAAGGCGGTGGAGGCGCGGATGGACCCGGTGCTGTTCGCCTGGTCGTACGACTACGTCGGCGACCTCGCCGAGACGGTGGCCCTGGTCTGGCCGGCGAGGCCCGGCGCCAACCGCCCGCCCGAGTTCTCCGAGGTGGTGGACGCCCTGGCGGCGGCGCCCCGCGGCGCGGTCCAGGGGCTGATCGAAGGCTGGCTCGACGCCCTCGATCCCGACGGCCGCTGGGCGCTCTTGAAGCTGCTGACCGGGGGCCTGCGAGTCGGCCTCTCGGCGCGGCTCGCCAAGCAGGCGGCCGCCGACCTCGGCGGCGTGCCGCTGGCGGAGGTCGAGGAGGTCTGGCCCGTGCTGCGCGCGCCCTACGAGGACCTGTTCGCCTGGCTGGAGGGGCGCTCGGAGCGGCCCTCGCCCGACGCGCCGGGCCGCTTCCGCCCGGTGATGCTGGCCCAGGCGATCGACGAGGCGGTCGACTTCGGCAGGCTGGACCCGGCCGACTACGCCGCCGAGTGGAAGTGGGACGGCATCCGCGTGCAGGCGGTCAGCGAGCGCGGCCAGCGCCGCCTCTTCAGCCGCGCCGGCGACGACATTTCGGGCGCCTTCCCGGACGTGCTGGCCGCCCTCGACTACGAGGGCGTGATCGACGGCGAGCTCCTGGTGATGCGCGAGGGGAAGATCGCCCCGTTCGGCGACCTGCAGCAGCGGCTGAACCGCAAGACCGTCGACGCGAAGATGCTGGCCGCCTACCCGGCGGGCATCCGCGCCTACGACCTGCTGCTCGACGGCGAGACCGACATCCGCCCGCTGCCCTTCGCCGAGCGCCGCGCGCGGCTGGCGACGTTCGTGGCG
This sequence comes from Caulobacteraceae bacterium, assembly GCA_035549595.1. GTDB lineage: Bacteria > Pseudomonadota > Alphaproteobacteria > Caulobacterales > Caulobacteraceae > Acaudatibacter. Next base: position 753 of record DASZQQ010000213.1, on the reverse strand, counting down.
AGGATCGCCTCGCCGCGCATCGACCTCTCGCCGCTGCAGCCGTTCGCCAGCTGGGCCGAACTGGGCGAACTGCGCGCCCACCCGCCCGAGGGCGATCCGCAGGTCTCCGAGGGCCTGATGCTGAAGCGCTGGACCAGCCCTTACGAGGCCGGCCGGCCGAAGGGGCCGTGGTTCAAGTGGAAGCGCGACCCACGCCTCGTCGATGCGGTGCTGATGTACGCCCAGCGCGGCCACGGCAAGCGCTCGAGCTTCTATTCCGACTACACCTTCGGCGTCTGGCGCCAGGATAGCGAGGGCGTCTGGAGCCTGACCCCGGTCGGCAAGGCCTACTTCGGCTTCACCGACGAGGAGCTGAAGGCGCTCGACAAGTTCGTGCGCGACAACACCGTCGAGCGGTTCGGACCGGTGCGGTCGGTGCGGGCGGACCGCGACTTCGGCCTGGTGCTGGAGGTGGCCTTCGAGGGCCTGCAGCGCTCGACCCGCCACCGCTCGGGGATCGCCATGCGCTTCCCCCGCATCAGCCGCATCCGCTGGGACAAACCCGCCCGCGAAGCCGACGAACTGGCCACCCTGGAACGCATGCTGGAGCGCTGAGCTTCTCCCTCCCCTTCATGGGTGTTCAGACTGGAGAGATCCCTGACAGGTGTTCGGAGACATCCCTGACACATTGGGCATGAGTCGATGGAGGCTTCATGCCGTTCAAGGAGCGGTCCGTGGTGGACGATCGGGAGGAGTTCTGCCGCTTGGCGCAAC
>DASZQQ010000212.1:0-8183 GCA_035549595.1 Caulobacteraceae bacterium | reverse complement strand
CCGCAGGTCCGCTGGGCGGTGGGCGCCGGAGGGCCCCCTCATCCGACGGCTTCGCCGCCACCTTCTCCCGCGGGGGGAGAAGGGACGCCAGGGGTCACCCGGTCCTGTCCTGCAGGTCACTGCCTCCAATCGGGCTCACCTCGCGAAACGGGGACACGAACCGGCCTGCGGCCGGATCATGTCCCCTGGTGTTTCAGCGGGTGGTGCGTCGGGGGTTCGGCCAGGGCGCCGGCCTGAAGCCAGACCTCGACCACGTCGCCGTTGCCGATGAAGCGGGGCAGGGCGACGTCGGGGTCCAGGCGGCGCAGCAGGGCCTGGATCGCATAGCCGTGACTGACCAGGACAAGGGGCCGGTCGTGGCCGGACAGGGCCTCGTCCAGCGCCGCCCACATCCGCTCGGCCACCGTCTCCAGACTCTCGCCGCCGTGCACGTCGGCGTCCAGCTCGCGCGCGCCGCGCTCGGCCATGTGCCGCGCGACCTCGGTGTAGGCGATATCCTCCATCCAGCCGAGTTCGCCCTCGCGGATGCGGTGGTCCTGGGCGTGGTCCCAGCCGCACGCCTCGGCGATCGCCGCCGCCGTGGCGATGGCGCGCGCCTGGGAGCTGGAGACCAGCACCGCTTCGCCGATTTCGCGCGCGGCGATGGCCGCGGCGACGGCGCGGGCCTGTTCACGCCCGTCGGGACTGAGGTCGGAATCGCCACGGCCTTCGATCCGGCCTTCGGCGTTGGCGAGCGACTGGCAGTGACGAACCAGCAAGATACGGCGGCGCATGCTTGCATCTTCGACAGGCGTCCCTACGACAGGCAAGGGCGCCGCCCTTGCGGGCGCCACATTTACAGGCCAAGGGTTGGGCCATGCCATCCATGCGAACTCTCGTCTTCCTCGCGCCGCTCGCGGCGCTGGCCGCGTGCGCGACGCCCAACGGCGCCGCCGGTCCGGCCAGGCCCTCGGCCGCCGCCGCCGCGTCGACGCCGCAGGTGCGAGCCGTTTCCCCCGACGAGGCTTCGCCCTACGGCCTGTTCCTGGCCGGACGCGGGGCGATGAACGACGGGCGCAGCGCCGACGCCGCCGGCTACTTCGGCGCCGCCGCCAAGGCGGTGGGCGACGAGAGCTTCCTGACCGACCGCGCGTTCTCGGCCGCCCTGCTGGCCGGCGACATCAGGCGCTCCGCAGCCCTGGCCCCGACGGGCCCCGGGGCCGATCCGGCGGTGATGCGCCTGGGCGTCCTGGTGCGCGGCGTCGAGACCCTGGCCGAGGGCGACGGCAAGGGCGCGCGGACGATCCTGACCTCGACGGACGTCGGCTATCCGCACAAGACCGCGGTGGCGCTGATCGTGCCCTTCGCCGCGGCCGCCGCCGGAGACGTCCAGGGCTCGATCGTGCACCTGGTGCTGCCGGGCGAGCCGATCGCCCAGTTCTTCGCCGCCCTCGACCAGGCCAAGCTGCAGGAGCGTGCGAAGAAGTTCGACGAGGCCGAGACCGGCTACAAGGCCCTGATCGCCGCCGGTGACCCGGGGGCCATGGCCAGCCTGAACTACGGCGCCATGCTCGAGCGCCGCGGCCGCCGCGCCGACGCCGCCGCCGTCTACCAGGCCGCGCTGCTGCGCAACCCCGACAACGACGAGCTGCGCGACGGCCGCCTCCGGGCGCTGGGCCACAAGCCCGCCCCGCGCATGCCGACCATCCAGCAGGACGCCGCCGAGGCTCTGATCGCGCCGGCCGCCAGCCTGATGATCCAGCACCAGCAGGAGGTGGCGCTGGCCTATCTGCGCCTGGCGCTGCGCCTGGATCCGCAGCGCGACGAGGCCTGGATGCTGGTCGGCGACATCCTGGCCCAGGAGGGCGACAAGGACGGCGCACGCGAGGCCTATCTGAAGGTGGCGCCCGGCGATTCCCGCTTCGTCACCGCCCGCGGCAAGCTCGCCTGGACCTACCAGAACGCCGGCGACAAGGAGACCGCGCTGAAGCTCGCGCGCGAGACGCTGGCGGCACAGCCCGACAGCCTCGACGCCCAGGTCAACCTCGCCGACCTGCTGCGCGCCGACGAGCGCTACGACGAGTCCGCCCAGGTGCTGGACAAGGTGATCGCCGGCGCCGGGCCGACGCCCGACTGGCGGCTGTACTATGCGCGGGCCATGTCGCTGCAGCAGGCCGGCCATTGGCCCGAGGCGGAGCGGGACCTGCAGGCGGCGCTGAAGCAGCGCCCCGACGAGCCGGAGCTGCTGAACTTCCTGGCCTACAGCTGGGTCGACCGCGGCGAGCACCTGAACGAGGCCCTGGCCATGACCCAGAAGGCCGTGAGCCTGAACCCGCAGTCGGGGGCGATGATCGACTCCCTGGGCTGGGCCTACTACCGGCTCGGCGACTACAAGACCGCCGTGACCAAGCTCGAGCAGGCCGTGGTGCTGGAGCCGTCGGACCCCGACGTCAACGACCACCTGGGCGACGCCTACTGGCGCGTCGGGCGCAAGACCGAGGCCGAGTACCAGTGGAAGCGGGTGCTGACCCTGGAGCCGACGGCCAAGCTGAAGACCGCGGTCGAGCAGAAGCTGAAGTCGGGCCTGGACACGCCGGCCGCGCCGGCGGTGGTCGCCGGCTCCTGACCGCGGCCGCATGTCCGCCCTCGAGCGCCTCGCTCCGGCGAAGGTGAACCTGTTCCTGCACGTCGGCGCTGTCGGCGCCGACGGCTATCACCCGCTCTCCAGCCTGATGACCTTCGCCGACGTCGGCGACGTGGTGGCCATCGAACCGGCGCGCCAGATGGCCTTCGAGATCACCGGCCCCATGGGCGAGGGGCTGTCCGCGGCGGGCGACAACCTGGTCGTCCGCGCCCGCGACGCCATGCTCAGGACCTTCGGCCTCGGCGACCAGCCCTTCCGCCTGACGCTCGACAAGCGCCTGCCGATCGCCGCGGGGATCGGCGGCGGATCGACCGACGCGGCCGCGACCCTGCTGCTGATCCAGGAGACCTTCGGCCTGCCGATGGACGACGAGACGTGGGGCGCGATGTGGCAGATCGCCTGCGAGCTCGGCGCCGACGTGCCGGTCTGCCTGGTGGGCGAGGCCAAGCTGGGGGAGGGGCGGGGCGACGAGATCGACTTCCCGCCGGTGTTCCCGGACCTCGACGCGGTGCTGGTCAATCCGGGTGTCCCGTCGCCGACGGGACCGGTGTTCCGCGCCTACGACGAGGACGGGGCGCCGGGCGGCTGCGACACGCCGGAATTCCCGGAGCCGATGCAGGACCTCGGCGCGGTGACGGCCTTCCTGCGCCGCACCCGCAACGACCTCGAGGCGCCCGCCATCCGCCTGACGCCGCAGATCGGCGAGGCGCTGGCGATCCTGCGCGCCCAGCCCGAGACGGCCTTCGCGCGCATGTCCGGCTCGGGCGCCACCTGCTTTGCCCTGACCGAGAGCCCCGCCGACGCCGCCGACCTCGCCCTCAGGCTCTCGTCCCGCCATCCCGGCTGGTGGGTGAAGGCCTGCAGGCTGAAGGGCTTCCGGCCGTAGTCGGGGACATGTTCCGAAGGAACGTGTCCCCTCCAGCGCAACGCAGAACAACGAGGGGACACGAACCTGCCTGCGGCAGGATCATGTCCCCGGCCCATCATCTCCCCGACGCTGAAACGAAAACGGGGGCCCCGAAGGGCCCCCGTTCCCGGATGCGACCGAGAAAGCCGCGATCAGTCGTGGATCAGTTCGCCGTGCAGGGTGATGTCGAGGCCTTCGACTTCGCCCTCCTCGCTGACCCGAAGGCCGGTGGTGAACTTGCAGATCATCAGGATGACGAAGGTGCCGATCGCGGTCCAGGCGATGGTGGCGATGCAGCCCTTGGCCTGGGTGATGATGCTGTGGCCCTTGCTCAGCGCGTTGATCGACTCGTCGGCGAAGACGCCGGTGAGCAGCGCCCCGATCAGGCCGCCGACGCCGTGCACGCCGAAGGCGTCGAGGCTGTCATCGTACTTGAAGATGTTCTTCAGGAACACCGCGCCGCCGTAGCAGCCGATGCCCGCGGCGATGCCGACGATGAGGGCGCCGGTCGGGTTCACGAAGCCCGAGGCCGGGGTGACGGCGACGAGGCCGGCGACCGCGCCCGAGGCCATGCCCAGCATGGTCGGCTTCTTGCGGTGCACCCACTCGACGGCCATCCAGGCGATGGCGGCCATGGCGGTGGCGATCTGGGTGTTGGCCATGGCGGCGCCGGCCAGGGCGTTGGAGGCGACGGCCGAACCGGCGTTGAAGCCGAACCAGCCGACCCACAGCAGGCTGGCGCCGATCATCGTGTAGACGAGGTTGTTCGGGGCCATGTTGACCGTGCCGTAGCCCTTGCGGGGGCCAAGCACGAGCGCGCAGACCAGGCCCGCGACCCCGGCGTTGATGTGCACCACGGTGCCGCCGGCGAAGTCGAGCACGCCGGCGCTGCCCAGGAAGCCGCCGCCCCACACCCAGTGCGCCACCGGGCCGTAGACGAAGATCGACCACAGGACGGTGAAGAGCAGCAGGGCGCTGAACTTGAAGCGCTCGGCGAAGGCCCCGCAGATCAGCGCCGGGGTGATGATCGCGAAGGTCATCTGGAACATCATGAACACGTACTCGGGGATCGTCGGCGTGGCGCCGGCGATCGAGTACGGCTTGTCCATGGTGATGCCCTTCAGGGCGAAATTGCCGAGCCCGCCCCAGTACTTGTTCATGTCGCCGTCGGCGGTGCCGAAGGCGATCGAGTACTCGACCAGGTACCAGACCACGGTCACCACCGCGGTCATGGCGAACGACTGCGCCACGGTGGCGATGACGTTCTTCTTGCGCACCATGCCGCCGTAGAACAGGGCCAGGCCCGGGATGGTCATCATCAGGACCAGGGCCGTGGAGGTCAGCATCCAGGCGGTGTCGCCGCTGTCGACCTTGAGCGTGGCGGGTGCGGCGGGCGCCGGAGCGGCCGCCGGAGCGGGGGCGGCGGCCGGAGCCGCGTTGGCCGCCTCGGGGGCGGCGTTGGCGGTCGCGGCCGGAGCAGCGGCTGGGGCGGCGTTGGCGGCGGGCGCCGCCTGGGCCAGGGCGGCCCCCGGGGCCCCGGCGATCATGGCTGCGAGGACGAGCCCCGCGAGCCTCTGAAGTCCGAATGATTTCATGGTCACTATCCCCTTAGGTCCCCTTGCTCATCACAGGGCCGCCGAACCGGTCTCGCCGGTCCGGATGCGCACCGCGTCCTCGACGTTCACGACGAAGATCTTGCCGTCGCCGATCTTGCCGGTGGCGGCGGCGGTCTTGATCGCCTCCACGGCCCCGGCCGCTGCGGCGTCGTTGACGACCGCCTCGAGCTTCACCTTCGGCACGAAGTTCACCTGGTACTCCGCGCCCCGGTAGATCTCGGTCTGGCCTTTCTGCCGGCCGTATCCCTTGACCTCCGACACCGTCAGGCCCTCGACGCCCGCAGCCACAAGGGCTTCGCGAACCTCGTCGAGCTTGAAGGGTTTGACGATCGCAATGATCAGTTTCATCCGCCTCGCTCCCGCCCGCGTGGCGAGTTCGCCAGCGCGCGCGCTCCTTGATTGGTTATCCCCACGCGGCGGACGGGCGTCCGTCAGAAGCTCCCACGCGCCGACGGATCGGACGCTATCGACGGGGTGGCCCGGCGACGCTTGCGTGTTAAGCCGTGATCAAGAATGAGGCCGCGCCGCCCGGTCCTTGGGCGCCCGCTTCCTCCCGGCGCCTAAACTCTGGGCGCCTTTCCCGTCGAGACCGGAGTCCAGCATCCAAACATGAGCCCGACCCTTTGGCCGCGCGTGGCGCCCTTCGTGATGCTGCTGGCGTCGAACGTGTTCATGACGTTCGCCTGGTACGGCCACCTGAAGCACAAGACCGCGCCTCTGGTGCTGGCGGTGGTGGTCAGCTGGCTGATCGCCGGGATGGAGTACATGTTCGCCGTGCCGGCCAACCGCATCGGCTCGGCCGTCTATACGACCGCCGAGCTGAAGACGATCCAGGAGGCCATCACCCTCGTGGTGTTCGCCGGCTTCTCAGTGTTCTACCTGCATGAGCCGCTGAAGATCACGACCCTGATCGGGTTCGGCTTCATCTTCGTCGGCGCGGTGTTCGTGTTCATGAATCGTTGATCAGGGAACCGAGGCCAGCGCGCTTGCGTCTTCTAGGCATGGCCGCGCTGTCGCGGCCGCCAGAGTCAGATCGAGGAAGACCATGAACGCCTATCGTCTGTTCACCCTCGCCGCCGTCGCCGCCCTGGCCGCCAGCCAGGCGCTGGCGCACGGCCATCGCACCCTCCACCGCCACGCCGCCTACAGCGCCCCCGACATGGCCCCGGCCGCCGAGGACAGCGGGATGGACAGCAATGTCATCCTGGAATCGTCGCCGACGCCGCCGTCTGAGGCCTACCGCCTGGTCGCCAGCGACCCGACGGTGGTGAGCAACGGTCCGGTTCCGGACACGCCGCAGAACCGCGCCCGCTATGGCGGCCCGATGTCGCACGGCGGGCGAATGACCGCACCCGCCGGCAATTGACGAACAGCGTCAGCCTGTATTTACGCTAGGAGGAGGGATGCCCGGGGGGCTTCCCCCTAGCTGAGGAAATCGATGCGCTTCAACCTGCTCACCACCGCCGCGGCGGCGACCGTGTTCCTGTGCCCGGCGATGGCGTTGGCCCAAACCGCTCCGGCCGCCCCCGCTGCGCCGGCCGCCGCTGCGCCCGCCGCCGCCCCGGCTCCCGCGCCGGCGCCGCTGCCGCCCTCGCCGAACCTGGTCGCGAACGGCGACTGGATCGCGACGCTGAAGGGCTCGACGCACTTCACCATCCTGGTCAAGGCGCTGGACCAGAACGGCCTGTCGGCCCAGCTGAAGGCCTATCCGAACCTCACCGTCTTCGCGCCGACGGACGAGGCCTTCAAGGCGCTGCCGCCGGCCCAGCTGCAGCTGCTGCTGTCGCCCGCCGGCACGAACACGCTGCGCAAGGTCCTGACCTATCACCTGGTCAACGCCCAGATCGACGCGGCCAAGATCAAGGGCGCCAAGGGCGACGTGGCCACGGTCGACGGCGTGAACGTCTCGCTCGACGGCAGCGGCGACGTGCTGATGGTCAACAACGCCGATATCATCCAGCCCGACGTGAAGGCGGCCAACGGCGTCATCGTGCACGCCATCGACAAGGTGCTGATCCCGTCCGACGTGACTCTGCCGGGCGCGGCGGCAGCGTCCGCGCCGGCTGCGCCGGCCACCGGCGGCTGAGCCATCCTCCGGAGCCGGGCCGCCGTCCGTGCGGCCCGGCGTCCTTTCCGCACCTTCGGCGGAACGTCCTTCAGGATCGAGCGTTGGCGTTGGCAGGCGAGGCCAGTCGGCCAGCCCGCACGAAGGAACTTGCCCCAATGCCCCTTACCCGTCTCCTGATCGCCGCCTCGGCCGCCGCGCTGCTCGGCGCCGGCGTCGCCGCGGCGCAGACGCCTCAGCCCGCCGAGCATCCCGACGCCAGCGCCGGCGCGCCTCCCGCGGCGGCCACCCCCGCGGCTCCTCCTGAACAGGCGGCTCCGCCCGCCGACACCGGCATGGCCCCCCCGGCCGCCAGCTCGGCCACCAGTTCGGGGACCGACGTCGCCGCCAACGCGGCCGTCGAGTCGACCACCGTGGCCAGCCCGCCGGTCCCGGACACGGCCGAGAACCGCCAGAAGTACGGCGGCCCGATGAGCCGCGCCGGGCGCCACACCTCGCCAGCCGGCAACTGACGTCCTCCCAGCCTCGGCTTGAAGCACCGGTCGGCGGGCCCTATAGGTCCGCCGACTTTTTTGCGCCCTGCCGGCGCGCCAGAGAGGGCGCATGACCGCCGCCAAGCCTTTGTCGTTCCAGGGCCTGATCCTGAAGCTCCACGACTACTGGAGCCGTCAGGGCTGCGTGATTCTGCAGCCGCACGACGTCGAGGTCGGCGCTGGCACCCTGCACCCGGCGACCGTGCTGCGCGCGCTGGGGCCCAAGCCGTGGCGCGCCGCCTACGTCCAGCCCTCGCGCCGGCCGGCCGACGGCCGCTACGGCGAGAACCCGAACCGCCTGCAGCACTACTACCAGTACCAGGTGATCCTGAAGCCGAACCCGCCGGACATGCAGGACCTCTACCTCGGCTCGCTGGAGGCCATCGGCCTGGACCTGCGCGCGCACGACATCCGCTTCGTCGAGGATGACTGGGAGAAC
>DASZQQ010000211.1:0-18662 GCA_035549595.1 Caulobacteraceae bacterium | reverse complement strand
CTCTTCGACGTCTGCTATCGCCGCCATCGGCTCTCGCAAGTCGACTTGCGAGAGCCGATGAGCCAACCTTAGGCCGTCAGGGATGTCTCCGAACACCCGTCAGCCCTGTCTCCCGTCTGAACAATGGGGAGGGACAGGCGGCGAAGCCGCCAGGGTGGGGAAGTGAGACGCTGCAGCAACGCTAACCGGTTGGCGCCCTGCCGGCTTCGGACTCCCCCACCCTGCTCGCTGCGCGAGCTTTCCCTCCCCACAAGGGGGAGGGAGGATTATCCGTTGAAGCCGCGGACGGCGTCGATGATGCGGTCCTGGACCGCTTCGCTCAGGTAGGCGTGCATGGGCAGGGCGATCACCAGCTCGGCCTTGGCGTCGGAGACGGGCAGGCCGCCGGGGCCCTGCGGAAAGTGCGCGTAAGGTTCCTGGCGGTGCATCGGCACCGGGTAGTAGACGGCGGTCGGTATGCCGAGCGACTTCAGGTGCGCGGCGAGGCCGTCGCGGTTCCCGTGCTCGATCACGTACTGCGCCCAGACGCTGCGGCCGCCCTCGATCACCGCCGGGGTCGAAAGGCAGGCGCCCTTCAGGCCCTCCGCGTAGCGGTCGGCGGTGCGCTGGCGCGCCTCGATCTCGTCCGCGAACACCGCCAGCTTCTCGATCAGGATCGCCGCCTGGATCGTGTCGAGGCGCGAGTTCATGCCGATGCGCATGTTCAGGTACTTCGGGTCGTGGTCGAAGCCGCGCCCCTGTCCGTCCGAGGCCACCGCCTTGCCGTGGACGCGCAGGGAATCCATCCGCTCCCAGAGGTCGGCGTCGTCGGTCAGGACCGCGCCGCCGTCGCCGTAGGCGCCCAGCGGCTTGGCCGGGAAGAAGCTGGTGGTGGCGACGTCGGCCCAGTGCAGCGGGTGGCGCCCCGCCAGGGTGCAGCCGAAGCCCTGGGCGGAATCGGCGATCAGCTTCAGCCCCTCGCGCGCGCAGATCGCGGCCAGGCGCGGATAGTCGGCCGGCTGGCCGAACAGGTCGACGGCGATCACCGCCGCCGGCTTCAGCTCGCCCTTGGTCTTCACCGCCGCGATCGAGGCTTCGAGGTGGTCGGGATCGAGGGTGTAGGTGTCGGGGCGGATATCGACGAACACCGGCGTCGCCCCGGTCCAGGGCACGACCTCGGGCGTGGCGGCGAAGGTGAACGAGGGGCAGAACACCGCATCGCCCGCCCCGATCTCCCAGGCCATCAGCGGCAGGGCGATGGCGTCGGTGCCGTTGGCGCAGGAAAGCGCGTGCCCGGCCTCGCCGAACGCGGCCAGCTGCTGCTCGAAGGCGCGCACCTCGGGGCCCATCACATAGCCGCCGTGCGCCAGCACGCGCTGGATCGCCGCGTCGATGGCCGGCTTCAGCCGCGCCTGCTGGGCGGCCAGGTCGATGAACGCAATCATGGCCGCGCTCCCTAAAGGCGACGCCCCGCGAGGGCGATACAAACCCTGTATCCGTCTGTTTCGACGGGGGAATTCTTGAACCACGAAATACACGAAAGGACACGAAAGGCGCGGGCGTATGACACGGCTTACCCCTGCGGACGCACGCGCGCGGAAACGGCTCCGCGCCTTTCGTGTCCTTTCGTGTTGGTTCGTGATTCCCTTCTAGTCTTCAGGCAACTTCAGGCCCGCGAGGAACTCGGCCAGGTCGCCGCCCTCGAACAGGACGCCGCGGACGCCGGCTCGGCGGGCGGCTTCCAGGTCGGACGGCTGGTCGCCGATCATCAGCGCCCGGTCCGGCGCGAGGTCGAAGTCGGCCAGGGCGCGCAGGATCATGCCGGGGTTGGGCTTGCGGTCGGGGTGGTCGGCGACGCGGAAGGCCTCGACGGCCGCCTCGGGGTGGAACGGGCAGATGTAGAAGGCGTCGATGTGGGCGCCCTCGGCGGCGAGGTCGGCCTGCATGGCCGCGTGCAGTTCGTCGACGGCGGCGAGGTCGTAGTAGCCGCGCGCCACGCCGGACTGGTTCGAGGCGACGATCACCAGCACCTCGGCCGCGTTCAGCCGGGCCACCGCGGCCCGCGCGCCGGCCGTCCACTCGAAGCGCTCGCGCTGGCCGACATAGCCGTGATCGACGTTCAGCACCCCGTCGCGGTCGAAGATCACCGCCGTCCTGGCTTTGCTCATGCCCTCGGGGCCCCTAAAACTGCCGCCTTCGTATCGACGAGGACGCGCGCGCTTGCAACCGAAGGCCAGGTCCCAGTCCGGCCACGCCGCCGCGGGCGTGCGCACGCTCGAGGCCGAGATCGCCGGCCTGACGTCGCTCGCCGAGGCTCTGGGCGCCGGCCTCGCCGAGCCGTTCGCGGCCGCCGTGGACGCCGCGGTCCGCGCCAAGGGCCGCATCGTCGTCACCGGCATGGGCAAGAGCGGCCACGTGGCGCGCAAGATCGCCGCGACCCTGGCCTCCACCGGCGCCCCGGCCTTCTTCCTGCACCCGGCCGAGGCCAGCCACGGTGACCTCGGCATGGTGGCCAAGGGCGACGTGGTCGTGGCCCTGTCGTGGTCCGGCGAGACGCCGGAGCTGCGCGACGTGATCCACTATTGCAAGCGCTTCGACGTGCCCCTGGTCGCGGTGACCTCGGTGGCCTCGAGCGCGCTGGGCAAGGCGGCCGACATCGCCCTCGTCCTGCCGAAGGCGCGCGAGGCCTGCGCCGTCACCAACGCCCCGACCACCTCGACGACCATGCAGCTGGCCCTCGGCGACGCCCTGGCGGTGGCCCTCCTGGAGGCGCGCGGCTTTTCCGCCGCCGAATTCCGCACCTTCCATCCCGGCGGCAAGCTCGGGGCCCAGCTCGTCACCGTCGGCGAGCTGATGGGCGCCGCGGAGGCTGCGCCGCGCGTGCCCGAGACGGCGACGATCCAGGACGCGATCGTCGAGATCAGCCGCAAGCGCTTCGGCGGCACGGCCGTGGTCGACGCCGAGGGCCGCCTCGTCGGCGCCTTCACCGACGGCGACCTGCGCCGCGCCCTGCCCGCGGGCCTCGGCGCCCCGGTGGCCGAGCACATGACCAGGACGCCGTTCTTCGTCGGCCCGGACATGCTGGCCTCCGAGGCGGTGCGGATGATGAACGAGCGCCCGCGCCCGATCATGCTGGCCTTCGTCTGCCAGGACGGCCGCCTGGTGGGGGCGGTGCACATGCACGACTTCCTGCGGGCAGGGGTGGCGTAGGCCTGAGAACGGCCCCCACTCCCCGCTCTCCCTCGCGCAAGCGAGGGCCCAGGCTTTTTCTGAAACCCACGCGCTCTCCGACAAAACACCTGGGCCCTCGCCTTCGCGAGGGAGAGCGGAACATTGGGGGCGGAGCTAGCCGACGAGGCGGTCGAGTTCCTGGAAGGCCAGGATGAGGTGGTAGAAGCTGCTCGCCGGGGCCGGTTCGTCGACGAAGCCGCCGTCGGCCAGCATGCGGTCGCGCCAGAGCCCGGCGACGGGCACGTCGAGGTAGCGGCGCAGGGTCTCGCACGCCGCCTCCGCCGCGGCCCAGCAGCCGGGGTCGCCGGTGAGACGGGCGGCCAGGACATTGGCTTTCAGCCGCTCGGTCTGGCTCCAGAGCCGCGCCGAGCGGTCGGTGGGTGCAAGGTCCCCGTCGAGGGCGGCCATGGCCACGCCGCGGGCGGGATCCACGCCGGCCCGTTCGGCGAGCTCGATGAGGCCAAGGCCGGTGCGCAGGTCGCGGGCGCGGCCGGCGGCCTGGCTCCAGCGCAGCAGGAGCCACGCCCACTCGAACTGATGGCCCGGATCGACCACGCGGTCGGACGGGGCCGCGGGCAGGGTCCAGTCTGGGCCGAAGTGCTCGACCACGGCGCCGGAGCCGGCGTCGAGCAGGCAGGTGGCCACGAGCTCGGCCTGGCGGTCGGCAAGCGAGCCCCAGACCGTGCCGCCGCCGGCCTCGCTCCAGGCCATGAAGGCCTCGAACAGGTGCATGTTCGGATTGGCCTCGAGCGCCGGTCCGTCCAGTTCGGCGAAGCCGCCGCGGGGATTGGGGGCCAGGCGCGAGAGCAGGTCCTCGGCCGCTGGCGCCGCCCCGTCCTCCCCCGCCCGGTGGGCGAAGGCCAGCGCGAAGAGCACGAAGGCCTGGTCGTAGAGGTCGGCGGCGCCGCCGGCGCCGGGGGCCGTGCGGTAGAGGCCGTCGGGCCTGCGGTAGGCCTCCCGGAGCTGGTCGAGGCCGCGCCGCATCGCCGCGCGCCAGTCGCCGCTCCAGCCGAACGCCGGGGCGACGGCGAAGGCGTAGGCCTGGCGGGCCTGCACCCGGGCCCGCTGCGGACCGGCGACGGCGCGGCCGTCGAGGCCGATACGGTCGATCCAGCCGCCGGCCTCGTCCCGGCCGCGCTCGGACCACAGGGGATAGGCGTCGCGGACCAGCCAGGTCTTGAAGCCCTGGAGGGACTTCGCGACCGCCGCCTCGCTCACGCGCCCGATCCGGAAGACTGACCGGCGATGGCCGCCAGGTAGGCGCCATAGGGCCCGGAGGCCGCCGCCAGCTCGAGCAGCCGGGCGCGGTCGATCCAGCCGTTCAGGAAGGCGATCTCCTCCACGCAGCCCACTCTCAGACCCTGGCGCTCCTCGATGGTGCGCACGAATTCTCCAGCCTGGATCAAGGCGTCGTGGGTGCCGGTGTCAAGCCAGGCGTAGCCCCGGCCGAGCGTCGTCACCTTCAGCGCGCCTTCGTCGAGGTAGCGCCGCATCAGGTCGACGATCTCCAGCTCGCCGCGTGCCGAGGGCTTCAGGTCCCGGGCGAAGGCGCTGGCGCGGCCGTCGAAGAAGTAGAGGCCGGTGACGGCGATGTTGGAGCGCGGCGCGGCGGGCTTCTCCTCCAGGCCCAGCACCCGGCCCTCGCGGTCGAACTCGACCACGCCGTAGGCCCCGGGATTGGCCACCGGATAGCCGAACACGGTCGCCCCGTCGGGGTCCTCCGCCGCGCGCTGCAGGTGACCGATGAAGCCGGCGCCGTAGTGGATGTTGTCGCCGAGCGCGAGCACCGACGGCTCGCCGCCGACGAAGTCCTCGCCGATCAGATAGGCCTGGGGCAGGCCCTCCGGCTTCGGCTGCACCAGCCAGGTGATGGCAAGGCCGATGTGCGAGCCGTCGCCCAGCAGGCGCTGGAACTGGCCCTGGTCCTCGGGCGTGGTGATGATGCCGATCTCGCGCACGCCGGCCAGCATCAGCACCGACAGCGGATAGTAGATCATCGGCTTGTTGTAGACCGGCAGCAGCTGCTTGGAGACCGCCCGGGTCAGGGGATAGAGGCGCGTGCCGGCCCCGCCCGCCAGGATCAGGCCCCGCCTCAAGCGCGCTTGAGGCCGAGCCGCGCGCCGGTGAAGCCGCGGTCGCGGATCGCCCCCCACCAGGCTTCGTTGTCCAGGTACCAGCGCACCGTCCTCGCCAAGCCCGACTCCAGGTCGACCGCCGGCCGCCAGCCGAGGTCGCCCTCGATCTTGGCGTTGGAGATCGCATAGCGGAAGTCGTGGCCGGGCCGGTCGGGCACGAAGCGGATCAGGTCGGAATGCGGGAAGGCCTTGGGCCGCACGCGGTCGAGCACCGAGCACAGGATGCGCACGATGTCGAAGTTCGAATATTCGCTCTGGCCGCCGATGCAGTAGGTCTCGCCGGTGCGGCCGCGCGTCAGCACCCGCAGCAACGCCTCGGCGTGGTCCTCGACGTAGAGCCAGTCGCGCACCTGGGCGCCCGAGCCGTAGACCGGGATCGCCCGGCCCTCGAGGCCGTTCAGGATCACCGTCGGGATCAGCTTCTCGGGGTGCTGGAACGGGCCGTAGTTGTTCGAGGTGTTGGTGATCACCGCCGGGAAGCCGAACGTCCGGCTCCAGGCGCGCACCAGCATGTCGGACGAGGCCTTGCTGGCCGAATAGGGGCTGTTCGGCGAATAGGGGCTGTCCTCGTCGAAACAGCCGTCCTCGCCGAGGGCGCCGAACACCTCGTCGGTGGAGACATGGTGGAAGCGGAAACCGTGGCGGCGCGAGTCGGGCAGGCGCTCGACGTAGGCCCTGGCGGCCTCGAGCATGGTCGCCGTGCCGACCACATTGGTGCGCACGAAGGCCATCGGCCCGTCGATCGAGCGGTCGACGTGGCTCTCGGCGGCCAGGTGCAGCACCGCGTCCGGCTGGTGGCGCGCGAACAGGCTGCGCATCTGCTCGGCGTCGCAGATGTCGGCGTACTCGAAGGCGTAGCGCGGGCTGTGCTGGGCGTCGCCGACGTTGTCGGGATCGCCGGCGTAGGTGATCGCATCGACGTTCACCACGGAAAAGCCGTCGGCGATCGCGCGCCGGATCACGGCCGAGCCGATGAAGCCGCAGCCGCCGGTGACGAGGATTTTCAAAGCCTTGGACCCCGACTGGCGCCGCGCGCGCCGGCCGCGCTATGGTCCGCGCCCCGAAAGTTCAAAGAGAGCCCCCGCCTTTGGCCGATTCACCAAACCCGCCGATATTGGCCATCGACACATTGAAAGTTCGTTTCGACACGCACGACGCCATGGTCGAGGCCGTCCGGGGGGTGTCGCTGCAGGTGTCGGCGGGGGAATGTCTGGGGGTCGTCGGCGAGAGCGGATCGGGCAAGAGCCAGACCTTCATGGCCGTCATGGGCCTTCTGGCCCGCAACGGCCGCGCCACGGGCTCGGCGCGCTACCGCGGGCAGGAGCTGCTGGGCCTGAGGCCCGCGGCCCTGAACGGCGTCCGCGGCTCGAAGATGACCATGATCTTCCAGGATCCGCTGACGGCGCTGACGCCGCACGTTCGCATCGGCGACCAGATCGCCGAGCCGCTGCGCCTGCACCTGGGCCTCTCCAAGGACGAGGCCATGGACCGGGCCCTCGAGTGGCTGAAGAAGGTGCGCATCCCCGAGCCCGGCCGGCGCCTTCGGCAGTATCCGCACGAGCTCTCGGGCGGCATGCGCCAGAGGGTGATGATCGCCGGGGCCATGGCCACCGGGCCCGACCTGCTGATCGCCGACGAGCCGACCACCGCCCTCGACGTCACGGTCCAGGCCGAGATCCTGGACCTGATGGCCGACCTGAAGCGCGAGACCGGCGCGGCGATGGTGCTGATCACCCACGACATGGGCGTGATCGCGCGCCTCGCCGACCGTGTGTGCGTGATGAAGGACGGGGCCTACGTCGAGGAGGGGCCGGTCGAGCGCGTGTTCGCCGAGCCGCGCGAGGACTATACGCGCGCCCTGCTGCAGGCGATCCCGCGCCTGGACCGGGCAGACCGCGGCGGCCGGCCGACGGTGGCGCCCGTGCCCGACGACGCGCCGGTGGTGGTCGAGGCCACGGACATCAAGGTCTGGTTCCCGATGAACGGGGGCCTGTTCGGCACGAGGCGCGAGCTGCGCGCCGTCGACGGCGTCTCGTTCCGCATCCGCCAGGGCGAGACCCTGGGCGTGGTCGGCGAGAGCGGCTGCGGCAAGTCCACCCTGTCGCGCGCGGTGCTGAACCTGCTGCCGGCGACGGCGGGGGCCGTGACCGTACTCGGCCGCGACATCACCCATGCCGACCAGGCCGAGATGCGCAAGGCCCGCCGCGACCTGCAGATCGTGTTCCAGGATCCGCTGGCCAGCCTCGATCCGCGCATGACCATCGGCCAGTCGATCGAAGAACCCCTGACGGTGTACCGCCCCGAGCTCGACGCCGAGGCCCGCCAGGCCGAGGTGGCGGCGATGATGGAGCAGGCCGGCCTCTCGCCGACCCTGATCAACCGCTATCCGCACGAGCTGTCGGGCGGCCAGAACCAGCGCGTCGGCATCGCCAGGGCAATGATCCTGAAGCCGCGGCTGGTCATCTGCGACGAGGCGGTCTCGGCCCTCGACGTCTCGATCCGCGCCCAGATCATCGACCTCCTGATCCAGCTGCAGCGGTCGATGGGCCTGGCGATGATGTTCATCAGCCACGACCTGGCCGTCGTGCGCGAGATCAGCCACCGGGTGATGGTGCTGTACCTGGGCCGGGTGATGGAGGAGGCCGACCGCGACCGGCTCTATGCGAACCCGCAGCACCCCTACACCAAGGCCCTGTTGTCGGCCGCGCCGATCCCCGACCCGGCCCGCGAGCGCAGCCGCGTGCGCGTGCGCCTCGAAGGCGAGCCGCCGAGCCCGCTGGATCCCCGCGCGGGCCTGCGCTTCCTGCCTTCGAAGCTGACCCTCGATCCGGCCGCGCCGGTCTATGTGCCGCGCCTGACCGAGATCGCTCCCGGCCACCTCGTCAGCGAATTCGACCCCGCCTGAGGCGCCGATGACCACGATCCTGGCCGTCCACGCCCATCCCGACGACATCGAGACCCTGGCGGCCGGGACCCTGGCGCTGCTGGCCAAGGCCGGCTGCCGCATCGCCATCGCCACCCTGACCGCCGGCGACTGCGGCTCGGACGACACCGACCTGGAGGCCACCGCCCGCATCCGCAAGGGCGAGGCGGCGCGCGCCGCGGCGCTGATCGGCGCCGAGTACCGTTGCGGCGGCCTGCCGGACCTCGGCGTCTTCAACGACGACGCCTCGCGCCGCTGCGTCACCGAGCTGATCCGCTGGGCCAGGGCCGACATCGTCCTGGCCGCCTCGCCGGGCGACTACCACCCCGACCACGAGGCCGCGAGCGTGCTGACCCGCGACGCCTGCTTCGCCGCCTCCGTGCCCAACTACCGCACCGGTCCGGCCGAGCCCCTGGCGGCGATCCCGCACCTCTATTTCATGGACCCGATCGGCGGGCGCGAGCGCGACGGGACCCGGGTCGTGGCAGACTTCGGCGCCGACGTCACCGCCGTCTTCGACACCAAGAGGTCGATGCTGGCCGCGCACGAGAGCCAGATCGCCTGGGTCGCGCGCCAGCACGGCGTGCCCGACCAGGTCGCCGACATGGAGGCCTGGACCCGCCGCCGCGGGCGCGACTTCGCCGCCGAGTTCGGCGAGGGCTTCCGCCAGTACCGGCATCATCCCTATCCCCGCTCGCCGCTTCTGCAGGAGCTGCTCGGCGAGGCCCTGCGGTCGCCCACGCCGGGGACATGATCCTGCGGGGACATGATCCTGCCGCAGGCAGGTTCGTGTCCCCCTGCCCCCCGGCGTCCCGCTGGAGGGGACACGTTCCTGGCGGAACATGTCCCCGGAACCGTCAGCCCGCCGCGGCGCTGGCCGGCATGGTCCAGCCGGCGGCGGCGTCCTGCTTCTGGGCCTCGGGCAGGAGCACGTCGTAGACGAGCGCCAGCTGGGCGTTGAGCTGTTCGCGCTCGGGCTGAAGCTGCTCTTCGGTGGCGCTTCTCGTGATGACCTGCAGGGCCAGACCGCGCATCGCCAGGCCGTAGCAGCGCACGCCGATGGCCAGCTGGCGCGCGGCGGCGGGTCCCAGGCCCGCCCGTTCGCGTAAGGACCGGGCGACGCCCTCGCCGGTGCGCAGCTGGTGTTGCGGCAGGCGTGGTCCGACGTCGGGATCGTCCGCGCCGCCCATCAGGATCTTGAAGGCGACGCGGCCGCGCACGCCCATCATCGCCTCCCAGATCAGGTCGCCCAGGCGCAGCAGGGTGTCGCGGTCGAACCGCCAGCCCACCAGGTTCTGCAGGTAGAAGGCCATGTCCGCCTCGTAGATGTGGTCGAGGACGGCGAGCATGAAGTCGCCCTTGGTCGGGAAGTTGTAGAACAGCGCCCCGCGGCTGACGCCGGCGCGCTCGGCGACGACCGTGCTGCTGGTGGCCGCGTAGCCCATCTCGTCGAGGCAGGTGATCGCCGCCTCGATCAGGCGCCCCCGCGTCGCCGCCGTGCGCTCGGCCTGGCTGCGTCGGGTGGGCGCCGCCGCGCGCGATTTTGTCGCGCCTGCCCAGTCGCCCGCCTTCGTCTTCCCCGTTTTCGCCATGTCGGCAAGGCCCCCGCTTCATGGCCGAGCTTGGCCCCGAAGAAACTTCCTGACAAGTCGGTTTGTTTTTTCGAAAAACCGTGTTAGGGCCGCGCCCCTCTCGCCCGCAGCCAAGCTCGATCCATGCCCGCCACCTCCCAACGTGTCGCCGCGTCCCCCTTCCCTTCCGCCGAGGAAACCGGTGGACCGACGACTGCGGACGACGCGCGGGCGAAGCTGTCCGAGCTGTCGAAGACCTGGGGCGACGCCCTGTTCGGCGGCCTGACCACCGCCGAGCACGAGGTGGCCGCCTGCCTGCTCGCCGGCGACAGCTACGCCGAGGCCGCGCGGTTCCTGGGCGTCGCCGAATCGACGGTGCGCCGGCGCGCCCAGCGCATCGTCGGACGCTTCGCCGCCGGCGCCTGACGCCGCGACCGACCGGACCGGCGGACGCGCCTCGCGCGCGAAACCGGTTCCCACCGCCGCCGATCCTGCGCTAGGGTTGCGCCGCGCGCGAGCAAGGCGCGTCCGGTCCGCGGAAAGGGCGACGCCCGCTTGCCTCGAACCTATCGCCTTACATCGACCTTCCTTCTTTCGCGCCAGCCATGCGGACCTCGCCGGCGCTCCTGAAAGGAGGACGGCCCATGGCCCTCACCGTTGAACGCACGCTGCCGGCCCGCCCGGACCTGGAGCAGCAGAAGAAGCGCGCCAAGGCGCTGCTGAAGGCGATCCGTGCCGGCGAGCCGCAGGCGCTCGCGCGCCTGGCCAGCGGCCATCCGCGCCACGTGCACCGCGCGCCGGCCGACCTCGGCGCCGTGAAGCTGGCCGACGCCCAGGTGGTGATCGCCCGCGAGTACGGCTTTTCCAGCTGGCCGGCGCTGAAGGCGCACATCGACGGCCTGTCGCGCGAGGCGTCGCCGCAGAGGCCGTTCGAGACCGACCCGCAATACTACCGCGACCGCGCCTTCGGCCTCGCCAGCGTGAAGTCCACCGGCGAGCGCGGCGCCCTGCGCATCATCCGGCGCCATCACCCGGCCTTCGCGGCCGCGTCGGAGGGCGAGATCGACGCCGCGCCCTTCACCCAGGCCGACGCCGAACTGGTCGTGGCGCGCGAGCACGGCTTTGCCGACTTCGCCGCCCTGGAGGCGCGGCTGGCGGACCTGCGGGGCGGCGCCGCGCGCGAGCCGTTCCGCGACGCCTTCAAGGCCATCAAGGCCGGCGACGAGGCTGCCCTCGCCGCCGTGCTCGACGCTCAGCCCGACCTCGTCCAGGCGCTGGGCACGAATGGCAACAGCCTGCTCAGCCTGGCCGTCGCCTTCGGCCGCGACGGCATGATCGAGACCTTGCTGGCGCGCGGCGCCGATCCCAACCTCGTCAACAACAAGGGCGCCAACGCCCTGCACAACCTCGCCGCCGGCGGCCGCGCCGAGGGCGAACTGGCGCGCGCCGAGCGGCTGATCGCCGCCGGGACCTCGGTCGAGGCCGAGGCCTATGGCGAGGGCGGCTCGCCGCTGGCCCTCGCCCTTTTCTGGGGCAAGCGGGCTCTGGCCGAGCGGCTGGCGCGCGAGTCTGTCACCCCGCTGAACCTGCGCATCGCGGCGGGACTTGGCCGGGTCGAACTGCTCGACGCCCTGGCGGCGCCGGACGGGGGCCTGCTGCCCGAGGCCGGCCGCGCGCGCGAGTTCCACCGTCCGCACAGCGGCTTTCCGCCGTGGCGGCCGGCCGACGAGCGCCAGCAGATCCTCGACGAGGCCCTGACCTACGCCGCGCGCAACGGCCGCGTGGAGGCGATGGACTGGCTGGTGCGCCGCGGCGCCGACGTCGACGCCGAGCCCTACAACGGCACGGCCCTGGTGTGGGCGGTGCGGCAGGACCGGCTGGAGGCGATCGGATGGCTGATCGCCCACGGGGCCGACCCGAACCGCCCGTGCGGCCTCGGCGGCCCGACCTGGCTGACGCCGCTGCACGCGGCGGCGGCGTGGGAGGGAAGGCCGGAAGCGGCCCGCCTGCTTCTGCGCCTCGGCGCCGACTCCGGCCTCAGCGACCCGGCCTTCAAGGCCACGCCCGCCGGCTGGGCCGACCACTTCGGCAACGCGGACGTGAAGGCGGTGCTGGAGAGCGGCGACTGAGACGAAGGGCGACGCAGCGGTCGCCATCAGCGCCGGCGTGCTCGCCACGATACAGTCTGGCTACCCTCGGGACGCGGCCCCAGGGGCGATGCGGAGCCGTTGGCAAGACCTTCCGCTGCGGCGCCCACAGGCGCAAAAAAATGGCCGCGCAGCGGACTGCGCGGCCAGTTCATTAGGGAGGAAACGCCCAGGAAGGGCAGAGACGTCAGCGACGCCTCACGAGCGACTATCTAGTTTGCGGCGCACAATGGTTCAAGGGGAAAATGCGCCGCACCATCGTCTTTTTCGCAGCAACGGCCATTTTCCTTTATGATTCAAACGACAACTTCCATTCCGAGGGGAGTTCAGCTATGTTGCGCTGCACCATGCACCTGACGCAACGTCCGCCGGACAGCTACAAGCCAAGCTTTTCAGCCGCTTAAGGCGCCTTGAGGCGCGCATTGCCGCGCCCATATGGCCTTGCGCCGCCCGATCGCCTACAAGCCCGCCTCCTCCGACCGCCCCGAACGCCCGAAAGTCCGAACCCGCCGATGTCCCTGCGCAACATCGCCATCATCGCCCACGTCGATCATGGCAAGACCACCCTCGTGGACCAGCTCCTGGCGCAGTCGGGAATCTTCCGCGCCAACGAGGCCCACGCCGAGCGGGCCATGGACTCCAACGACCAGGAGCGCGAGCGCGGGATCACCATCCTGGCCAAGTGCACCTCGGTGCTGTGGCACGGCGCCGCGGGCGAGACCCGGATCAACATCATCGACACCCCCGGCCACGCCGACTTCGGCGGCGAGGTCGAGCGCATCCTGGGCATGGTCGACGGCTGCCTGCTGCTGGTCGACGCCGAGGAAGGGGTGATGCCCCAGACCAAGTTCGTGCTCGGCAAGGCGCTGAAGCTGGGCCTGCGGCCCATCGTGGTGCTGAACAAGGTCGACCGGCCGCACGCCGATCCCGACCGGGTGCTGAACGACGCCTTCGACCTCTTCGCGGCCATGGGCGCCACCGACGAACAGCTCGACTTCCCGCACCTCTACGCCTCCGGCAAACAGGGCTGGGCGACGCTGGACATGGCCAAGCCGTCCGAGACCCTGGCCCCGCTGTTCGACAAGATCGTCGAGCACGTGCCGCCGCCGGCCGCCGAGGCCAGGGCCGCCGAGCCGGCCACGATCCTGGCGGTGCTGATCGAGAGCGACCCGTTCCTGGGCCGCCTGCTGACCGGCCGCGTCGATTCCGGCCGCCTGACGCCGGGCATGGCGATCCAGGCCCTGTCGCGCGACGGGACCGTGGTCGAGCGCGGCCGCGTGACCAAGCTGCTCGCCTTCCGCGGCCTCAAGCGCCAGCCGATCGACGTCGCCGAGGCCGGCGACATCGTCGCCGTGGCGGGCCTGTCCAAGGCCACGGTGGCCGACACCCTGTGCGATCCGTCGGTGACGGCGCCGATCCCGGCCCAGCCGATCGACCCGCCGACCATCGCCATCACCGTCTCGGTCAACGACAGCCCGCTCGCCGGCCGCGACGGCGACAAGGTGCAGAGCCGCGTGATCCGCGCGCGCCTTCTGGCCGAGGCCGAGGCCAACGTCGCCATCAAGGTCGCCGAGACCGCCGAGAAGGACGCCTATGAGGTCGCCGGCCGCGGCGAACTGCAGCTGGGCGTCCTGATCGAAAGCATGCGCCGCGAGGGCTTCGAGGTCTCCATCAGCCGCCCGCGCGTGGTCTACCAGACGGATGAGGAGACCGGCCGGCGCCTGGAGCCGATCGAGGACGTGGTCATCGACGTCGACGACGACTTCACCGGCGTCGTCATCGAGAAACTCTCGGCCCGCAAGGCCGAGCTGAAGGACATGGGCCCCTCGGGCACCGGCAAGACGCGCCTGACCTTCCAGGCCCCGTCTCGGTCGCTTATCGGCTACCAGGGTGAGTTCCTGACCGACACCCGCGGCTCGGGCGTGCTGAACCGGGTGTTCTCGCACTACGAGCCCTACCGCGGGGCCATCGAGGGCCGCCGCAACGGCGTGCTGGTGTCGAACTCGGACGGCGACACGGCCGCCTACGCGCTCTGGAACCTCGAGGAGCGCGGCACGATGTTCGTCGGCGCCGGCGAGCGGACCTACCAGGGCATGATCGTCGGCGAGAACTCCCGCCCGGACGACCTCGACGTCAATCCGATGAAGGCCAAGCAGCTGACCAACGTGCGCGCCGCCGGCAAGGACGAGGCCATCCGACTGACCCCGCCGCGCCGCCTGACGCTGGAGCAGGCCATCGCCTACATCGACGACGACGAACTGGTCGAGGTGACGCCCAAGGCCATCCGCCTGCGCAAACAGGTCCTGAACCCCTCCTTCCGCAAGAAGCGGGTCAAGGAAGACGCGTAAGGGGGAAGAATTCCCGCCTAGTACCCGAGCCGCTTCAGCCCGGCCTTGACGGCCGCGATGGTCTTGTAGCGGAAGCGCTTCGAAGAGCCGTCGCGCCAGCTGCAGTCGCATTCGGAGCCGAACCGCCGGCTGACGTCCAGCAGCCGCAAGGCCCTGCCGCCCGGTTTGGCGTCGTCGAAGATGCGCACCTCGTAGAGCGTGCCGGAGACGTCGTAGTGCTGCACCTGCGGCCAGGCCAGGATGACGATCAGCTCCTTGGCTGCATCCCTGTCCGCATTGGCGAAGCCGATGGCGACGATGTCGGGCGCGCCCCCCTCCTGCTCGCCCACCGTGACCTGGATCGTTCTTGGCTCGCCGTCGGCGCGCGGCTGGATCGCGACCACCGCCCGCTCGGGATCCTCGCCGGCGGTTTCGTAGTCGACGAAGAGGGTGCGCACGCCGTTCCAGGTCGCCGCCGTAACGTGCGGATCCGCGTCGTCGCCGAACCGCAGCAGCCGCTTGGCGAGCGCGAGGTCGCTCCCGGGCGTGGGCCGGCCGACCACCTGGACGGGCGACCCGCTCAACGCCCCGGCCAGGACGATCCCCGCGAGCAGCCTCATCCGCGTCATGCGCCCAGGCTAGCACCAAGCGTGGAATTACGGTGACACTGTATGAAATAGCGCTGCGGCGCGGCCCGCCTCTGCACAGATCGCTATTTCATACAGTGTCACCGTAATTCTACAGCCCCGGCGGAGGGGTGAAGGCGAAGCCCATGGCTTCGAGGCGCTGCGCGAGGCCGATGGTGCGCATGTCCGCGTAGGCCGGGCCGATGATCTGCAGGCCGACGGGGAGGCCGTCGTCGGCCACGCCCGCCGGGAACACCGTCGCCGGCAGGTAGACCACGCCCGCCAGGCCCGCCCAGAAGGTCTGGTTGAAGTAGGGCAGCTGCTGGCCGTCGATGGCGATCTGGCGCCCGCCCTCGGGGCCGTGGTCGTGCGGGAAGGCAGTGGTCGGCATCACCGGGGTGATCAGGAAGTCGACGTCGTCGAAGAACCGCCGCCAGGCCCAGCGCAGCTTCTGGCGCGCCTCGTTCAGCTTGACCCAGTCGCGGAAGCGCATGGTCTGCCAGCGGCCCTGGACGATCGAGGCGCGCTGGTCGTCGGCCTTGGCGGCCTCGACGCTGGCGATGCGGTGCTGGAACACGTCGTCGGGCAGGCGCGCCGCCATGGCCGCCGTCAGGAGGGCCGAGAACACGTGGTGGCTGTGCTCGGGGTCGAAGGCCGGGCGCGCCTTGTCGTCGACCCTGGCCCCCGCGCGGCCGAGCGCGTCGGCCACCGCCTGGATCCTGGCCCCGACCGCGGCCGAGGTGGGCAGGAGCGGCTCGGCCGAGGCCCAGATCCCGATCCGAAGGCCCGAGAGAGGCCCTTCGAGTCGCGGCAGATCCAGCGCCAGCCCCGGCGCTTCGAGTTCGTCGGGCCCGGCCATCAGCCCCAGCGTCGTCGCCAGGTCGTCGGCCGAGCGGGCCAGGGGGCCGATCACCGAGATGTCGGTGGGCGCCACGCTCTCGTCCAGCGAATGCCAGCGCGGCGGCGCCAGGCCCCAGGTCGGCTTGTGGCCGAAGACGCCGCAATAGTGGGCCGGATTGCGGATCGAGCCGCCGATGTCGCTGCCCATTTCGAGGCCGGTCATGCCGGCGGCCAGGGCGGCCGCCGACCCGCCGGACGAGCCGCCCGGGGTGCGCCCGGCCTTCCAGGGGTTCTCGGTGGTGCCGTAGATCTCGTTGTAGCTCTGGAAGTCGGCCAGGCGGATCGGCACGTTGGTCTTGCCGAAGATGTTGGCCCCGGCCGCCGTGACGCGCTGCACCGCCAGGGCGTCACGCGGGGTGACGTTGTCCCTGAACTGCGGGATGCCCTGGGTCGTCGGCGAGCCGGCGACCTGGTAGCTCTCCTTGACCGTCATCGGCACCCCGTGCAGCGGCCCCAGCGGCGCGCCCGCGGCGCGCGCCGCGTCGGCGGCGTCTGCGCGCCGGCGCGCCCCCTCGCGGTCCTGCCAGACCACCGCATTGATGGCGCCGTTCAGGCTGTCCACCCGCTCCAGGAAGTGCTCCAGCGCCGCCCGCGCCGTCAGGGACCCTTGGCGTATGGCCGCGGCGATCGCCGTCGCCGACTGGTAGTGCAGGGCGCTCATGCTGCTTGTCTCTCTCCCGTTCGCCGGCCAGCTAAGCGCAAACCGCGGCGCGGGCGCAATCGCGGCTGCGAAGGCAGGCGCCTACTCATTCCGGGCCTAGTCCCACCGGACTAGTCCGCCGGTGATAAGGACTCGTTAGCCATTCGGGCGCGTCATCGGCCCGCCCGTGCGTGCCTATGCGGGTCCGGTCGCGAAAACCGGGCGGAGGCAGGCTTAACCCAACCCAAGGACCTGTCTCCGCTTCGCGTTCCGCGTGCGCCCCATATCGGGCAGGTGTTTGAGCCCGAACAACGTTCGACGTGTCAGCTTGCAGGCGATGAGCACCGCCCCAGCCTCCACCGACAAGTCCCTGACCGCGAAGGGAAAGCCGCTCGCGCCCGCCCGAAAGACTCCAAGCCGCGCCGACAGCCGCTGGACCGCCGCGGCCGCGCCTGCTCCGCGCGAGCGGGCGATCACGCACCTGATCGCCGTGGTCGACGCGGCGCGCACCGCCGAGCTGGAGCGTGGCCTGAAGGCCGTGGGCCTTTCGCTCGTGCAGCATCGGGCATTGGGCTGGCTGAGGGTTCGGCCGGGATCATCGATGACCGAGCTGTCGCGGGGGACCTTCACCGAGCGGACGACGCTGACGCGCGCCATGGACGGCCTCGTCGAGCGCGGCCTCGTCGAGCGGCGGATGTCGAAAGAGGACCGCAGACGCGTGGAACTGGTCCTGACCGCCGAAGGCGACGAACGCGCGGCGCAGGGCGAGGCCGTCATAGCCGCGACGGACCGGCTGATCGCCGGCGCGATTCCGGACGACATGCAGGACCATGCGCTGAGGGCGCTGATGCGGCTGGCCCGTCGCCTGATCCGCGACCCGGCCGTGCTCGACACGCTCACCAACGGCCCTCAGCCCGGATCCGCGCCCGCGCAGAGGGCCTGAGGCTCCCGCTCAGAGACGCTTTTCCATCCACACGTCGACGCGCGCATAATCGTCCGGACCGCGGGTCATGCCGGTCAACTCGCGGAACCCGAAGGCGCGGTAGAGCCCCAGCGCCGGGCCGAGGCTGGAATTGGTCTCGATGTAAAGCCGCGTCGCCCCGGCCGCGACCGCGCGATCGACGCAGGCCTGCATGAGCTGGCGGCCGATCCCTCGGCCCTTGTGGCTGTCGGCCACGGCCATCTTGGCCACCTCGAAGCCGCGGTCTTCCATAGCCTTCAGCGCCACGCACCCGACCGCCTCGCCGCCGTCGATCGCGAACAGGATGTGGCCGCCGTGATCGATCACCTGGCCCTGGGGGTCCTCGAGCACCTGCCGGTCCTTGTCCTCCAGTTCGAAGAGCTGCGTGATCCAGGCCTCGTTCAGCGCCTTGAACGCGGCGGCCAGATCCGGGCGGAAGTCGACGATCTGCATGGCCCTCATGGTAGGCGCAGCGGCGCCTCTGACAATCGCCGGCGTCCGAGGGGCCGACATCACCCGGAGGGCTCGCCGCGCCGGATCCGATGTGCTGTTCTCCCGCCGCGACTGGAGCGTGGGGGGATGCACGTGGGCGGCGAAACCGAGATGATCCTGGAATCGAACCTGCTGTTTCGCAGGGCCCTGCTTCGCCTGACGCCGGTCGCCCTGGTGGCCCTGGGCTTCGCCCTTCTGGGAGACGGCGCCGTCTCGCGCGTCGTGCTCGGCTGGCTTCCGTTCGTCCCCTTGAGCCTCCTCATCGCGGTCTATGCCTTCCGGATGTTCACGCCGGCGCGGCTCACCCTCACCCCCACCCACCTGGTGCTCGAGACGCCGCTGCTGCCGAAGCGCGTCGTGGCCTGGGACGATATCGAGAGCTTCGAGGTGAAGCCGCGCGGCCGGACCGCGGCGTTGCGCGATCTGACCTTCGTCACCTATCGCAAGGGCTCGCGCGCGGCCGCCGCCGACGTGCTGAACACGGCCATGCAGCGCGGCGATCCCCTGCGCGCCGCAGCCCTGCCCGCGAACGACCTCGGCGGACCATGGCGCATGTCGTCGGAGGACCTCGTGGCCAGGCTGAACACCTGGCGCGAACGCGCCCGCGGGGCGGGCGAGGGCCAGGACGCCGCCTGACCCATTCCGCCGCCGGCCGGGCGTGCGGCGGAAGCGGCCGCCTCTCCCCACGCTCCGCGGTCGTTGCTAGAGCCTTCCCCGGTCAGGTCGAATC